>JAFGMB010000072.1 GCA_016927765.1 Synergistales bacterium | reverse complement strand
CTCCACATTACTGAAAGAACTTCCATATCTTTAAGGGTCTCTATGGCAACGTCAGCCTCTACCCTGAAATACAAACCGGCCAGAGGAACAATTATGTAAAGGATCAGGAAAGACCCCATTAGCATACAAAACCAGTTTTGTCTGAAAGACGAAGAAAACCTCAAGATGGTCCTCCCGGTAATATCATTATTCGATCCCCTGTAAAAAGGGGGAGGGGCTGCACTAAAGTGCAGCCCCCGGCTGTATAACACAATGGTGCAGGAGGTAGTATAAAAAAAGCCACCCCCGACAGTTGGAGGTGGCTTCTACCACAAATTAAGAACTTTTCTCCTTTCCAAGTCGGGAGGCCATTCCGTTTCCGGAAAAACCCTGTCGGCCCTGAACCATAGATATTGATCCTTAGGTTGGCAGGCTCGGAGATCCATATTCAATTTTGTCTTATAGTAACAGAAATTGATACAGGAATCAATTGAACCGGGAATCAGTTTAATAGGGGCAAGCTTGATAAAATCATGCCAGACCCAGAAAAGTTGACCATAGTGGGACAGTTACTATGGAAAGAAGAGTTGTGGTGGTAATAAGCTCTGCGGAATAATTGGTATCCATACCCATACCCTGGGCAACAACAAAGTTATTTACCGCAGCAGGCATGGCAGAAACAAGAATTACCGTCTTCATCAGTAAAGGGCCTGTAGGCCACAGGAAGAAGGCACTCCAGAGGATAAAGGGATAAACCAGCAGTTTGATCAATGCATCGAACCAGGTTTCCCGAAAAGCGCTGATGATCCTTGAATGTTCAAAAGATGCACCTAGACCGAGGAGAGCCATACCACTCGCGGTTCTGCCAAGCATATTCAGAAATTCATCGAACCAGGTCACCAGTCGGCATGTACCTGTAAAAGAGACCAGGATCCCGGCCATAACCGATAGTATGATGGGATTTTTTACAAGGCTGATGCAGGTTTTTCTGAAGGAGTCGCTGGAGATCCTGCCCGAAAGGGCTAATTGAGCCATGGCGATGGATATGATCTGATATCCTACCATTCCAACTGCAAAATAGATGGTGAGGGCCTCAAGCCCCTGGTCACCCATAAGAAGGGTTATCACAGGGATCCCCATAAAGACCTGGTTTGAACGGATCGACACAAGGACAGAAACGGCTGTCCTTTTCCTGCTTATTTCAGAAAACCTGGTTCTGATACGTGAAAACAGCCAGGCAAGACAAGTTGTTACAAAGAAAGATACGTGAATGGCCTTGAAAAGAGAGATATCATAAATAGTTCTGATATCACATTTCATCATCAATCTGAAAGTCAGAGCGGGAATGGCTATCCAGTAAATTATGAAATTCAGCTTTGTTATGAAGGGCTCATCCATTATATTGCCAGCCTTGAGGAGCCAACCGACGAACATGATCATAAATATGGGAAGGACTATGAGTACCCCGTGCATGGAAGAGCCTCCTTATTTCCATTAAGAACTGTGTAATATTACCATAAGTCAGAAAGTCCTGATCCCTTGGATCTCTCACATTTCCTGAAATGATACCCCCCGACTTGACATTAGCCCCTATAATTGTAAAAGATAGTTCTATAAATTGCTGACAGATCCTTTTTGAGAAGCTCTGAAAAATACTGTCCCAGGCTAAGAGGGACAATACAGGGGGTATATAAAATGACAGTACCTGCAAATATTTTCAGGGAATATGACATAAGAGGAATAGCGGAAACGGAACTTAATTCCGAGGTAGTGACCAGGATCGGAAAAGCCTTCGGAACATATCTTTTTCAGAAGGGCATTTCCAGTATCGTAATTGGTGGAGATGTCAGACACTCTACCCCCCGTATCAAGAAAGAATTTACCCAGGGGATAATTTCAACAGGCTTAAATGTCATAGACATTGGAAGTATCACCACACCTATCCTTTACTGGGGGCTTTTTCACCTTGATCTCAACGGGGGTGTTATGGTCACCGGGAGCCACAACCCCAAAGATATGAACGGTCTTAAGCTAGCCTGCGGTAAAACGACCATTTACGGTGAAGAGATCCAGAAGATCCGTGAGATCGCAGAAAACAATGATTTCAGAGAATCAGATGTTCCCGGTTCGGTAAAGGAATTGAACATTTCACAGGAATACATTGATATGCTCATATCCAGGATCACCCTCGGCCCCAGGAAACTCAAGGTGGTAGTAGATGCCGGCAACGGCACTGCAGGAATGTTCATCACCAGATTCCTGGAGGGTATCGGTTGCACCGTTATTCCACTGTTCTGTGAACCGGATGGAGATTTTCCTAACCATCATCCGGACCCGCTGAAAAGAGAGAACCTTGCCTTTGTTATCGAAGAACTCAAAAAAACCGGAGCAGATGCAGGTATTGCTTTCGACGGGGATGCAGACAGGATCGGTGTGGTCAATGAGAAAGGTGAAGTGGTATGGGGAGATACTCTTATGGCCCTTTATTGGAGAGAGATCCTACCCAAACACCCGGGAGCTGTCGCGATCATTGAAGTTAAATGTTCACAGGCCCTGGAAGATGAGATACTCAGGTTAGGCGGTAGACCTTACTACTGGAAAGCCGGCCACTCCCTCATAAAGGCAAAAATGAAGGAATTGAACTCTCTTTTCTCAGGAGAACTTTCCGGACACATGTTCTTCGCAGATGAATATTACGGTTTTGACGACTCTTTTTATGCTGCAGGAAGGCTTCTGCGCATAATGTCCCATTCGGAACAGACCCTTTCGGAAATGCTTTCAGACATGCCTGTATACTACAGTACCGCGGAAGTAAGGGTGGATTGTTCAGATGAAAAGAAATTCCAGGTTATTGAACAGATAAAGAATGAGGCTCTCAAGGATCATGAAGCTATAACCATCGATGGTGTAAGAATTAAGTATCCCGAGGGTTGGGGCCTGGTTAGAGCATCAAACACTCAGCCCGTCCTTGTCACAAGATGTGAAGGGAAAAGCCAGGAGACACTTGATGCAATAACCAGGGACATGAAACAAAGAATGCTACGTGCAGGTCTACCCGACTTTGAATGGACATATTGAACCTGTCTTATTCTCGCCCTGTTCCTGATCTTTAAAATAAGGGGTGATCCTTTCAGGGACACCCCTTATTTCTTTCTCCAGAACAATCTGCCTTCTGCTGCAAAGGGCTCAAGTTTTCCATTATCAGCCAGAAATGAAAGGTGGGCAGATATGGTAGCGAGGTTCAGTACATATTGAGTGGGGTTAAGTTCCAACTGGTACAGACGACAAAGGTGAGCGAGAATATCCTCCCTGCTCAACGGTTCAGAGCAACACCCTTGAACAATATCCTCACCTGTCTTGAGAAGTGCATCCCTGTTAACCTTTACAAGATCTCCGATATCAGAAGTCACCGGAGCATGACAGGGAACAAAGAATGATGCCTCCAGGCCTGAAAGGAAATCAAGGGTTTTAAGTGCAGCAGCCACATCATAGGTGAATATCAGTCGATACTTTCCAATTATCTCCCTCGAAAAGAGGCTGTCGGCAATATAACAAACATCATCAGGCGTTCTTACCCCTATCATGTCAATAAAATGGCCAGGGAGGGGAAATGATTCCAGGGGCGTATTTTCTATCGGCCCATGATTGGAACAATGGGAGGTAACCCTGGATGGCCTGGCCTGAAGAAATTTATTTCTCAGATCCTTGAAAGGGAAAGCAGACCACAGAAGAAGGGGTTCCATCTCCGGAAATGAAGTAATGAAACCCTCCTTTTCAGTAGTAATTATTGAACAGTCAGTTTTTTTCTGTAGATATTCATTACCCCCCACGTGATCAGCATTTGAATGGGTATTAATAATTGTTTTGAGAGAAAAGCCCTCTCTCTCCAGAAGCCTGTAAAGGGCTCTACCGGACGATTCATCGGCACCTGAGTCGATAAAGCAAGTCCCTTCCTCCATAACATAGATCCCAAGGTTGACCCTGCCTGGGACGTAAAAACTCCTTCCTTTCAGATGCTCGAGAGAATAATCCATTTCCATGATCTCCTTTTGATGTGTGAAATTCCCATTACAGAAAGATTGTGTTTATTGTAATGTAGTTCCTGGCCATTTAGAGATATGTATTCAGTTGCCTGAATTTTTGCAATTTAGACTTTTCTTTTATCATTAGGAGAAGTGTCCAATAATGGTTATAATCATTAAGTCATGGTACGGACCAAATACTATGAGTTCACTTTTGGTACTTATCTTAAGCAGGAGGAAAAATGATGAACAATATTTTCAACGAAACCATGAAAGAAAAGAAGACTATTTCAGCCCAGCCAATACTCAAAGAAAAAGATGACTCTATCCTTGCACTTAAAGATCTCAATAATGACCATCTCAAGATAAGGCTGGACTTTTAGCTCCAAGGACTTTATATCCCTTTATGAAAAATAATAGAGAGGACAGCTTAGCTGTCCTCTCTTCGTATTTATCATATTACCAGCCACAGCAATTCAACTGATTTATAGAGGAAATTCCCTCCCCTTCTCTATCAATAGATCTGAACATGGAACCAGGTTCAAATCCAAGGTTTTACATAAAGAGCCTTCGCCTGTTACAAACCTCAGACCTTGCTCCCGTTCTCATGGGCAAGTTCAATTCCTTCCCTTAGTCTGCCATACCTGCTGAGTTCCTGGTCAGCTTCCAATGCGTCAAGGTAACCCCAACCGGCATGCACTATTTCCTTGATGGACATTCTTTTGTTCCTTCGAAGTTCTTCCCACATAGACATGGTTAAATACATCCAGACCCTGAGTTCTCCATATTCATCTCCAGAATACTGGATCATCAGGACAAGATACCCAAGAGCATTGGAAAGGACAACCGGGTTAGAAAAGTTAGAATTCATTTTCAGAAGATTATCCCTGGTAAAACCCAGTCCCTCTATCTGTCCAAGATCCTCATCTCCAGGGAGTTCTGTCAGAGAAAACCATATCTGGGGATGTCCAAAGGGCTCAAAATCAACATCTGAAGCAAAGTTGAACCAGGTTTTGATCCTTTCAAGCATAGCAGAATTTTTATGCACAAGAGCTTTTCTGATCCCCCAATAGGCTCTTCTCAGGGGGAGATTCTTATTAACATGAGATAAAACCCAGTTTTCATTGGTCCAGGTATTGCCTTCCCTGAAAATATCCAGGTCAGCTTTCAATCCCCTCAGCACGAGCAAGGTCGAAACATGATTACCTGGAGGGCTCAATTGCTCAAGCAATTGGCCCTTCAGAAAGATCACGTCTTCCTGTTT
>JAFGMB010000071.1 GCA_016927765.1 Synergistales bacterium | reverse complement strand
TCGGCAATTATAACAAGTTATTTTCATTTCGTTAATAGTGAAGGGGAAATAAAATAGGATAAATGTGATTATATTGTTATCTATAACTGGTTCAGGAAATCTCAGAAGAGAGACCTTATAAGTTAAAGGGACTTTTATATCTGAGAAGGACTGGGGCTAATGTTAGATGTAAGACATCATAGTGTTGTTTACACTTTCAGGCTAAGCTCTCGATATTGAAAAGGGAGGTATTCAGCTTTGGTAGTAGATAAACGAAGGAGATGAACGCCATCCCAGCGTCAGTATATCTATTACAGGCATTTTTCACAGGAAGTTCCGGGTATGCTATCCTTGCTGGGAATATCAGGTAAGCCGCCCCAATATCGACAAAATCCTGGCAGTAAGAAAGAAAAAAGATTTCAGCATCCACAGGAGCACCAATTCCAGGTTCCCATGTCTTCAGTAGGGAATGCGGAAAGGATGGACAGGCATGGAAAAAAGGGATCTGAAAAAAGAACTGAAACATCTTTACCTGCCTTCGGCCACAGAGGTTGCCCAGGTGGATGTTCCCTCCATGAACTTTCTCATGGTTGATGGGGAAGGGGACCCCAACACATCAGGGGCTTTCTCCGAGGCAGTGGAGGCCCTGTTCTCCCTTTCCTATGCCATTAAGTTCATGGTCAGAAAGGGCCCCCTGGCCATCGATTACGGGGTTATGCCACTGGAAGGACTATGGTGGGCTGAGGATATATCAAGGTTTCTGGAAGAGGATAAGTCCAACTGGAAATGGACCCTCATGATCATGCAGCCTGATTTTGTTCCTGAAGAAATGGTTGCCGAGGCAATTGAGGAAGTTGAAAAGAAGAAGGATCTTCCAGCCCTTTCCAGAATTCGATTTGAGACTTTTAACGAGGGAAAGTGTGCCCAGGCACTTCACATAGGTCCCTTCTCGGAAGAGGGTCCCACCGTGGAAAAAGTCCATTTCTTTATCAATTCTCAGGGCAAGATGACTGGAAAGCACCACGAGATATATCTTAGCGATATCCGAAGAGCGGCTCCTGAAAAATGGAAAACAGTTATTCGCCAGCCCTATGAATGAAATACAAGGAAGGGCTGAAAAGAATACCCTCTTGTGAAAGGATCCCGAAACAATGAACGAATCCCTTCGTCAGGAAAAGGAAAGCACCCTCTGGGAGAAGCTGGCACCGCGCTACGACAGACAGGTAATGAGGATATACAGAAATGCCTATGACCTGTCCATTGAAAAGGTCCTGGCGGTAGTTGAAGGGAAAGATGAAGTCCTGGAGATGAGTTGCGGTACGGGGATCATATCTTTAGGGATAGCACCTCATGTTCAACATGTGGCAGGTACTGATATTTCGCCCCGGATGATCTCGGTGGCCAGGACCAAGGCACAAGAACTTGAGTTGACAAACGTGGATTTCCAGGTATGCGACAGCTATTCCCTTCCTTTTGAAGACAGTTCTTTTGACATGGTCCTTCTTTTCAATACCCTTCACTTTCTGAAGGAACCTCAAAGAGTCCTTCAGGAGGCATACAGGCTTCTCAAACCTGGCGGATGCTTTGCTCTTGCCACTGACTGCTTTGCAGAGCCAGTCCCTTTTCAAGCAAGGCTCAGGCTGATTGCCCAGAACCTTTTGAAAACTCTGGGGATCATTCCTTTCATGTGGAATTACAGCAAAGAAGACCTGCATAAATTGCTGGAGGAGAATTCCTTTGTTGTCGAGGATGTCCAGGTCCTTCACCAGTTACCGGTGAATTATTATCTTCTCGGAAGAAAAACAACACCTTAAGCCCTTTTCACCACAGAGGGAATGTTCTTGGATAAATCCTAACACCTTAAACCATATTTCCCACGGTATCTCTGGGCTAATAATAGTTCTTTAGTTTAGAAGAGTCTCAGATCTTTCCCCTGCAACTGTTCAGGATGGAAACACGAAATCCTTCAATCTCTACTTGTTCATTCAGATAAATCTTTGACTATTCACAACGTTCTATATATGATTAAATTCAGGGGAAATGAAAGGTTATGAAATCTTCAGTGTTTTCCAGCTGAATCGACAATATTTTTTTCTTCAAAAAAGGTCAGAGGAACCCGAAATCTGGAAATGAATTACCCTTGAGTTTTTCTATGAGCTCATATTTGACTTTTAACCTTATAAACCTATATCTCTGAGATCTTTCACATAACGATAAATTCTCCCTCTCATCCAACACCAGGACTCCTTTGCATCATTTTTTGAATTATTACGACAGATGCACAAGTGTTTGAGATCATTCAACTCCGTTACGAAGGGAGTTGTTGAAAATACAGTCAGTTCTGGGAGGGTTCCTGCTGGGAAAAATATATGAGAAAAAATATGGACATTTCTCTTGCTGGAAATACACTTGAAGTAAATTGATAGCAAAGAGAAAGGGAGGAATTTACATGATTAACAGGAAAATGTTCACAGGCCTTCTATCTGTCCTGATGATCTTCCTCGCCGGAGCTGCCTGGGCGGGAGACATCGCCCTGACTTCTATCGGACAGAGTCCGGATTCCATGATGGTGAAGGTGGTCTTGAAGAAACTTAATGTGAACCCCGATACGGATAACCTGCTCAGGACAGAAGGTCTCGAGGGGAAAAAGATATTGATAGCCGTTGTTGGAGGCAGCTCCAAGGGACTTGGCGCGGCTGGAATAGATAAGGAACAGGAAAAACAGAGAGCCACTGCACTCCTTCAGGGAGCCAGGGATAAGGGCATCAGGGTTCTGATCATGCACGTTGGTGGAGAGGGTAGAAGGGGAAAACTTTCTGACGAGTTCATCACTACAGCTGTACCCTTTGCCGATGAGCTTATCCTTGTGAAAGGTGCTAATGAAGATGGCCTTTTCGATTCCCTGATCGAAGGGAAGAACATAAAGATCAGGACTGCCGAGAATGTCAGATCCACCTCCGAACCCTTGAAGGAAGTCCTTTCCGGCTGGGGAGTCCCGGTCAGTTAAAGATCATGGAATGGTTCTGGCCTGAGGGATTTTATACCATAGCGATGCTGGCGACCTTCGCCTTTGGCGCTTTTGCTTTTCGCCTTCCCATTGCTGTGGCCATGTCAATTGCGGCGATCATGGGGGCCCTTATCTCCGGAGCAGGCCTCCCGTTGAGGCATCTTGTGGAAGGGACCTTTGGGTATCTCGATACTATTCTCATCATTGCCATGGCAATGATATTCATGAAAACTGTTCAGAAGACCGGCCTTCTTGAGGCCATAGCAGCCTGGGTGATCCGTAAGTTCCGGAAGGTACCTCTGCTTTTGAGCCTGGGGATCATGCTTCTCATAATGATCCCTGGAATGATAACCGGTTCCTCCACCGCGGCAGTTCTCACCACAGGTGCCCTGGTTGCCCCTGTGCTTATCAAACTTGGAGTTCCGGTGGTCAAGACTGCGGCTGTCATA
>JAFGMB010000070.1 GCA_016927765.1 Synergistales bacterium | reverse complement strand
GCAGACCCCGATTTTTTCCCTGACCAGTTTATGGATCTCCCGGATCTCCATGAGAAATGTCCTCATGTCTTCCAGGGGCACCATGTTGGGGCCATCGCTTCTTGCAGACTCCGGGTCAGGATGGGTTTCCAGAAAAAGTGCGTCGATCCCTATGGCAACAGCCGCACGGGCCAGGGGGCTTACAAATCGCCTGTCTCCGCCTGAACACTCTCCTCTGCCCCCCGGCATCTGGACACTGTGGGTTGCGTCAAATACCACTGGATAGCCCATATTTCTCATTATCACGAGAGATCTCATATCAACCACAAGCTGGTTGTAACCCATGGTGGTACCTCTCTCGCACAGCATTATGTTCTCATTCCCCGATTCTATACATTTCTGAAGCACGGGGGCCATATCATAGGGAGAAAGGAATTGGGCCTTTTTAATGTTCAGAGGTTTACCGGTCACTGAAGCAGCAACAAGAAGGTCGGTCTGTCTGCATAGAAATGCCGGTATCTGGAGGACATCCACCACTTCAGAGACTGGTTTGGCCTGCCAGGGTTCATGTATATCAGTGAGCACAGGTACACCTGTCTTTTGGCGGACCATCTCCAGCCATTTCAGTCCCTGCTCCAGGCCGGGGCCCCGGTAACTTTTAATGGAGGTCCTGTTGGCCTTGTCGAAGGAGCTTTTGAAGATATAGTTCATCCCGAGTTCTGAACAGATCCTTTTAAGGCTTTCAGCAACCTCCAGGGCCATATGGAGATCTTCGAGAACACATGGCCCGGCTATCAGGGTGAACTTTTCACTTCCGATCGTGTAAGATCCCGTACGGATCTGTTTTACTCTCATTTTTCCCATCTCCACGTCAAAAATATTGGTTCCCTTTGAAAAGGCTCTTCCATGAACGGGTGCTCCAGGGGGCCTTCATACAGTCTTCCCCATATCCTCTGCAAGTTCGGAATAGATCCTTGCCCTGCATTCCCAACCGGCTGTATCTGAAAGATATTCCAGGAGTGAACTTATGGCCCCTGGGGCACCCAGCCTTTCAAGGCCGGCCCGGGACATCTTTCTGTATTCTTCTTCCGAACTGATGATCCTCAATATTTCAGAAGCCAGGGATCCTGGTGTTCCGGGAACAAGGGATTCGGAATCTCCCAGCAGTTTTTTCTGAACATTCTTGCCTTTTTCCATTATGGAAACCACCGGTTTGCCCATTCCTGCACAAAGCTGGTTAGCGGTCCCCCCAAAACCCAGGACTATATCTGCATTTCTCGCTGCCCCGACCAGGTTACCCTTAAGGACCCTGATCCGGAATTCCCCTTTTTGTAAATGATCCTCAACAAAAGACCAGCCAGGATTTTCCCTGATCATTTTTCCGATACTGATAGAAGGGGCCATTACAGCGGTAAACTCTGCCCTTATCATGTCCTTGAGGAGAAGAGCCGCCTGAAGGATCAGGGACATGTCCCTGTAAGCCCTTTCCCTGCTTCCGGGGAGAAGGAGTATCCTTGTCTTTTCTCCGTTCCCGGTCCATGGGTGATCCCCTTCTTTATTATCACAGAGCAGGTCCATGATCGGGTTGCCTGAATATACAGCATCAACATTATTTGAAAGCATCTCCGTGGCTGTTTCCTCATCCCTTGTCCATACCCTGCGGCATCTGTGCTTAAGCAGAAACCTTTCCAGTTTCCAGTGACCCGAGAGTCGGACCGTTTTTGCTGTTGCCACAAGGACCGGCAATTGCCCCTGTCCCCAGAGGGTCTGTAGAAGGAGATAAACATCTCCCACACAGATCACTGTCCTGACCCTTCCTCTGAAACACTTCCATATTTTCAGTTGTCTTGAAATATTTTTCAACAGGCCTGCCCTGATCTCAAGGAAAAGGTCCCTGAACCTGTACTTGATCACTCCACCAGTGGGTGAAACAAAGGGGTTCTCGATCACAGGGATCCCTCTTTTCCTGTAATCCATCCCCCTGCCCACCACCGGAAAAGCTCTTACCGACATACCTTCAAACCTTGTAATAAGCCTTTCCGCCAGGATAGAACCGATGGCGTCCTCTCCGAAACCATTGGATGTCACCATGACTCTGGGCCTGAGACAGGAAACCAGGGTGGCGAAGAATCTTTCCTTCTCCTCCACCACCGCCCTTACCCTGGGGACAACTATCCGAAAGCGGCCCTTCAGTTCTTCAGGCAGATTGTGGATATCCTTTTCCGTACATAACAGGCCCGCCGCATCCCCTGCTTTTACCTCAGCATGGAGAAGTTCCATTTCCCTGAGGGAAAAACGGTGGTGGTCCTTGAAGAAATGATACGCCAGGGCCTTTATATTTCTCTTCTCAAGGAATATCCTTAGGCTTTCCGGGTTTCCTATGGCAGAGAATACTATCCATTGCTTTTTGAGTATTTCCTGTTCAGGGACCTGCTCCCACCCATCGTGCCAGAAAGACCATGTGGACAGTTCAAGGCGGGAAGAGAAGATATGATCTTCCTTCAGGTATTCGCTGACCTTGCCCCTGATGGCGGCTATCCTGTCTTCAGATACCTGGTCCGTTTTCGTAATGACCACCATATGAGACCTTGAAAGCGATCGGTGAGGTTCCCGCAGTATCCCGGCCGGTGTAAAAAGACCGTTACCGAAAGGACAGGTGGCATCGATAAGGACTATATCCACATCTCTACCAAGCTTCCGGTGCTGGAAACAATCATCTGCAACGACCAGTTCAACACCTTCCCCCTTCAGGGCTTCCACGTCTTTCAGCCTGTCTCTCGATACCGCTACAGGTATATTCTCAAGCCTTGAAGACAGAAGCAACGGTTCGTCTCCGACGAGTTCCCTGGTGGACATCCCATTTCTTATGACCACCGGTTCAGAGACCCTGCCCCCATAGCCTCTTGTTATT
The DNA here is from genome assembly GCA_016927765.1 of Synergistales bacterium. GTDB lineage: Bacteria > Synergistota > Synergistia > Synergistales > JAFGMB01 > JAFGMB01. Next base: position 8,850 of record JAFGMB010000070.1, on the reverse strand, counting down.
ATTCCGGTTCTTATTCCCCTGCCGGCAAGTTCGAGGATCAGCATTTCCACGAAGGGGGTCTTGTTAGTCCCGCCAAGAGTCAGATTACCGACGCTGATAACAGGAATGGAAGGTTCAATGGAAGTGCTGATGCCATGGTCATAACAGAGATTCCGGAATGACACGACCATTCTTGTGATAAGTTCAAGAGGGGCGAGGAAAAACCAGAAGCTGAAAGTTTTTCTTCCTTTTGCAAATTCGAGATAACTACTTACCAGGCGTCTCATCCTGATCTCCAAATTGAAGCCTGCACAATCTCCAATATGCCCCCCGGTGTCCCATCAGTTCTTCATGGGATCCGGATTCAGCCACCTTCCCCTGGTAAAGGACGATGATCCTGTCGGCATCCCTTATGGTGGAAAGCCTGTGGGCTATTATCAGTGAAGTCCTTCCACGCATGGCTTTCTTCAATGCCTCCTGGATCTGCATTTCCACCTCCACATCAAGAGAAGAAGTGGCCTCGTCAAGTATGAGTATCCTGGGGTCCCTGATAATTGCCCTTGCTATGGCGACCCTCTGGCGCTGTCCCCCGCTGAGGGTAACACCTCTCTCCCCTATTTCAGAAGCATAGCCCCTGGGAAGGCTCTCTATATAATCGGCGATACCTGCTATCCTTGCAGCTTCCCTGATATCCTCCTCAGTTGCGTCAGGATAACCGTAGCTTATATTGAACCCTATGGACCCCTTCATAAGGACCGGGTCCTGAGGGACTATTCCGATCTGTTTGCGCAACACTTTAAGGTCCAGCTCACGGATATCATGCCCATCGATCAGGACAGATCCTTTCCGGGGATCATAGAATCGGGGGATAAAGTCTGCAAGGGTTGATTTTCCAACTCCTGTGGGGCCTACGATGGCAACCTTCTCTCCCGGTTCCAGGACCAGGTCCAACCCCTTCAATACCCACTGGTCCTCATCATAACTGAACCACACGTCCCTGAACTCGACCCTTCCTTCCATCCTTTCAACTACTACAGGCACCCTGGGGGACCTTATCTCTACCGGTGTGTCCAGCAGATCGAATATCCTGTCACACGCAGCAAGGCCATGGGACATATTGCTTATCACCCTCGTGTATACCCGTATGGGCTGTACAAGAAAACCGAGATAGCCAAGAAAGGCGATCAATTCCCCGGGGGAAGAATTCCCCTTCACGACTTCTCTCCCACCGATCCAGAGGATAAGGGCAAGAGCGGAAATGAGGACCACTTCAATAACCCCCGTCAGTAAAGCGTGGACCTGGGTCCTTTTCATTATGGCTTTGAAGTTGTAGAGATTCTGCTCTCTGAACTTCCGGAGCTCCATCTCTTCGGTAGAGAAGGAAAGGACTATCCTTATGGCTGATAATGCTTCCTGGACTATTGCAGAAAGGATGGCAAGCTGTCTCTGGATATCATGACCGACCACTCTCAACTTTTTCGAAGCCCTGTCAAGCAGGATAACTGCGATGGGAAGGACCGCGAAAGTGATACACGTCAGTTTCCAGTTGATATAGACCATGAAGGCAAGCATCCCAAGGAAAGTAACACCCTGGACTATGAGGTCGACGATAACGGTGGTAACCATATTCTGGAGGACATTCACATCGTTGGTGATCCTGGACATGAGTTCTCCCACGCGCCGGGAATGGATATATTTGAGGGACAGCTTCTGCATATGTTCGTAAAGTTGAGCCCTGAGGTCCATAACGACCCTCTGCCCCACCCAGTTCATGAAATACTGTTGCCCGTAATTGGCCACTGCTTTCCCTATAAAGAGAATAATGACCCCTATGCAGAGAAAATTAAGAACCACCATTTTCTTCTCGATAAGAACATCGTCTACCACATTCTTTAAAAGCCATGGCGGGATAATGGTAAAGACAGAAGCCAGGATCATACAGCAGATAGCGGCCATAAACCTGGGTAAATAAGGCCTGGCTTCTCCAAGAAGCCTGAAATAGATATTTCTTTTCTGTGACATCAGATCATTCCTTCCAGGAGTTCCACGATCCTATATGCTCCATCCCCCTGGGAGCGTGAGCTTATACTTATCGCTTCCAGCCTCGATCTGTCGAGTTTGGCCGTATCCTTCAGATATTTGCGGATTATCATGGCCAGCCCCTTTGGCGTGATATCGCCCCGTATCTCCTTCTGGATCTCTTTTTTTGCTATCCTGTTAGGCCATGAGACAAATCCGGCTTTTCGTTCCGACCGTCTCAGGATGGTCACCTTCATAGCCTCTCCCCCTAAAGGAAATCTTTCCAGTAAGGATAACGCCCCGCTCACCGGGATCGATTTCAGGAAACTGAAGGGTATCACCACCAGGGCAGGTGCATGAGAGTGCATTATCTCCAGGTTATTGGTTCCCGGTGGAGCAATGACCAGGTCCGCCGAGCCAAGAAATTCCCTGTTCCTCAATGTGGTGGGATTCATCCCCATTGCCCCCCAATGATCCAATTCCTCCTTTTCTATGAAAGAAGGAAGAAGGGTCCTGAATTCAAGATCCGACGAAAGGGCTTTCAATTCCTTAAGGGTCGCGGCCAGAAAGGGAAGGGCCATGCTTCTCAAGCCGGGTCGGCTGCCGGGCAGGAACACTATTTTCCTGGTCTTATCCTTCTCCCATGCAAGGGTGTCTTCATCCAGGTCCATTGAATTTTTGACCAGATCCCCCACGACTTCTGCATGAATACCTCTTTCCCTCATGGGAACAGCCATTTCCTCATATGCCGTAAGGACCCTGTCACAATAGGACATGCCCTTTTTATAGCCATAAGAATAACAGAGTAAAGGGACCTTTCCCGCTTTTTTCATCAACAGTCCCCACAGAAGTTCCCCTCCCAGCTGCAGCACGCAGTTGGTTTTCGAGGAACCAAGGGCCTGAAAGGTCCTGAACACATTACTGCAGCCATGGATCTCGTTGAAATCCATGGTTTCAGCCATGACAACCTCCGATCCCGAGGAGAACTGGCAGGGCAGAATGTGCACGGATACATGGAAATCCCTTTTTCTCAACTCCCTGTTTATGGGACGGGCCCAACCCCACATCTCACCCGGACCATTGACGAGGATGGAGATCTTTTTTATCAAGACAGATGCTCCAGAATAGACCGTATCCAGAATCCCACCGCTCCAGGGTCTCCCATTTTCTGCTTACCCCGTTGGATAAGCTCATGGACCCTTGAAAAATACTGCCTGTCTCTTAAATAGTGCTCTATCTCCTTCCTGATCCTTGAAACGGTCACGTCCTTCTGTATAAGCTCAGGGAAGACCTTTTCCCCGGAAAGGATATTAGGTATGGAGATGAAGTCGGTTCTCACCATGGTCTTGTAAACAATATATGAAGACAGCGAACCTTTGTAGGCGACTATCATGAAACGCCCCAGCATCATGGCCTCCACGGCAGCCGTTCCACTTGCCCCCAGGACAATATCAGAGGTAGCCATAAGTTCCCTGGCAGACCCCTGGTAAGAATCGAATCCCTGGAGTTGTTCCAGAACAGAAGCCTTAAGATCATCTTCAAGAAAGGGGGCAACGGAAAAGACAGGGGCCATCCCTGATGCCCGGAATTCTTCTGCGGCCCGGATAAAAACCGGCAGCAGCCTGTTGATCTCTCCACTTCTGCTGCCGGGAAGGATCGCCACCCTGGGAACTGAAGACGCGCCGGGAGTAACATGGGTTGTATCACCGGATCTGTTGAATTCATCCACAAAGGGATGGCCTATCCATCTGCTCTTCACACCATGTTCTCTTAGAGCTTTATCTTCGAAGGGGAACAGTGGCAGACAGAGGTCAACGGTCTTCCTGAGCACTTCCGCTCTACCCTGCCTCCATGCCCAGACTGTCGGGGGAGAGATATAGATGATCTTTCCGGAATATCCTTCCCGCCGAAGAGACCTGATAAGGGGGAGATGGAAATCAGGGGCATCGATCACTATCACCAGGGGAATATTATTTTCTTTGACATATCGGCCCATGGAACGCTTCAGCCTGAAAAGTCTCGGAAGAGCATGGACTACATCGGAAATGCCCATCAATCCCAGCTCGGAAATATTCCATAATGCCTTTCCACCGGCATTCCGGCCTTCCATGCCCAACATGCCCCGAAGGGTAATTTCAGGATGAAGTTCCAACAACCCGGAGATCAGTCTTCCGGCATAGTGATCTCCTGAAGGCTCTCCACAACTCAGGAAAATTTCCAATTCAGACACCTACGACTGCAATATCATGATCCCGAAGAAGCTTCTCGAAGTGTTCTCTTTCCAGAATAATGGTCCTCCCGGTCTCAAGGGCCAGGCAGGTCAGCCCCGCCTCCTTCATAAGTTCCAACGTCACAGGTCCCACCGTGGGGATATCAAATCTTTCATCCTGGTCAACCCGCATCATCTTCATGAGGGTCCCCCCGGTCCCAAGGGTCCCTGCCCGCCTGACGGTGCTGTCGGTACCTTCCATGGCCTCCACAGCCACTACTGAGCACCTGGAGACCACTATGGACTGCCCGAAGGAGAATGGCAGCATGGACCTGATAATGGGAAGACCGTAAGCGATATCTCTTTTCTCCGATACCGAAGGCTCTCTTCCGGGCATATACCCATCCGGGACAAGAAGCTCAGGGATAAGATCCATATACCTGACTACCCTGACACCAAAACTCTCGATCCTGTCCACTACGGCACCAAGCAGGGCGTGATCGTCCATGCTCTCGAGGCGTGTTATCATTTCCATGGTTCCGCCATCCAGGCCCTTGCCGGTAAAGACCACTCCTTTAGGCACATTACCTGCCAGGAGAACAGTTTTAATTCCGGAATCCAGGATCGCCCCAAGGATCCTGGGCAGATCAAGATTTTCAAGGTGGATGATCTCATGTATCCCCCCCACATTCCCTTCTATTTCAGAACCAAAGGAAATGACCAGGGTGGGTATCCCTTTTTGAGCCAGTTTTTCGAAGATCTCTAACGGAAGCTTGCCGCCCCCGGCGAAAAGGGCGATCCTGTCTCCCCGGGAACATCCCCGGGCATCTGCTGGCGATTTCAATGGCTGACCCTCCGTACAAGAAAGATGCCAAAAATGGAGAAAACTATATTGGGTATCCACGCAGCAAGAACCGGAGAAATATGGCCGGATTGTCCGAAGGATTTGGAAAAGGACATTACCACGTAATAAGCAAATACTATCAGAATACTGAGGCCGAAACCGAACCCGGTACCCCTTCTCTGGGGAGTGACACCAAAGGCCGACCCTATAATGGCCAGAACGATGCTTGCCAGGGGGACAGCGATCCTGAGGTGAAAGGTCACCCACAGGGGCTGAACGTTGACACCCTGTTTCGATACAAGCCTGATATGATCGATCAGTTCGAACATACCCATCTCACTGGGGTTCCTGGTCGCCCTGGATACCTCCCTCGGAGACAGGTCCAACTCTATTTCCTGGTTCTTGAAACGGTACATCAGCTCTACAGATCCCGTAGGATCGACCTGAAAGACCTCGCCTTTCTCCAGGGTCCACCTGTTGTTGATCCAGGAACCCTTTTCTGCAGTGGTGATCCTTGACAATCTCCCATCAGTGAATTCCTGAACGAGGATATCTCTCATGGAACCCTCTCTGGGCATAAGCCTGCTTATGTATATGACCCTGTGGAGCTGACCGTTACTTTCATCCCGAAGAAAGACCCTTTCCTTCAAAAGGGAAGGCTTTTCCCTTGCGATCTCGTATTTCATAAGGTTTTCAGCTGCACGATTACTCAGGGGAACAAGGGTTTCATTCAACAGGAGCGAAAGGGCTCCAACTATAAAGGAAGCAATAAGGACAGGTTTAAGGATCCTCTGGAAAGAAACCCCGGATGCGTTCAATGCCACGATCTCGTTACTTGCGGACAACCTTCCGAAACTCAGAAGGGTAGAAAGAAGGCAGGACATAGGTAATGTGAGGATCACTACAGAGGGAAGTCTGTACCAGAAAAGCCTTATCACCACCCAGAAGGATACTCCCCTTTCAATGATGAGATCAGCTATCTTGAAAAGCAGGTCTCCTGCGACCAGGAGTACCGTAAAGGCCATGACACCAAAGAAAAAAGTACCCGACAGTTCTTTCAGAACATACCATGTAAGGGTCTGGCCTTTCCTGATCCTCATCGATCAGTTCTCCCCATCCCCTGGTCCATATCCTGCAGGATCCATTCAGCTACCTCCCGAACGGCACCATGCCCGCCTTCATTAAGACAGACACGATCCGCAGCCTTCTTTACTTCAGACCTGGCATTGGCCACCGCCACACCTTTACCCGCCCATCGGATACACTCGATATCATTGATATCATCCCCCGCGAAAACAACTTCTTCGGGGTGGATAAAAAGTTCCTTACAAATGGCCTTAAGGGTTTGAAGTTTATTCTCTGTGCCGTTGATTACTATGTCGATCTGAAGTTCTCTTGCCCTGGTTTCCGTAGCGGAAGAAAACCTGCCGCTTATCAAAGCCACTTTTACACCGGACCGCCTTAACAGGGCGATACCCATTCCGTCCTGAACATTGAATCTTTTGAATTCATTACCGTTCCCGTCGATATATATAGACCCGTCGGTCAGGGTCCCATCCACGTCCAGGGCAAGAAGTCTAATCACCTTCTCTGCACCTGCTCCGGGAAGTCCAGAACTCGACACCCCTTTTGCTGTTCCTCATGAACTCCACGATCTCCATGGCTATCCCGGAACCGGAAAACTCTTTTTCCGCCTCATCTACAGCCGACCTTAAAGGGAGACCGCCATGGTAAATGAATTTGTATATATCAACAATATGTTTTCTCTGCTGGGTGGTGAACCCTGCCCTTTTGAGTCCCACGCGATTGATGTTATATATCTTCCCAGGATGGCCATCTACAAGAAGGAAGGGTGGGATATCCTTAACTATCTTGGACAGACCCCCTATCATACAGTAACGACCGATCTTCACGAACTGGTGCAGTCCGGAAATACCACCCAGCACGGTCCCGTCACCAACCTGGCTGAAACCGGAGAGGCCCACTTTGTTAGCCATGGTCACCCGATCTCCAACGACAGCATTATGCCCGATATGGACACCCTCCATGAGGAAACAGTCGTTTCCAACTCTCGTGCTTGTCCCTTTCCCGGTGGAACGATGGATCGTCACATTTTCCCTGAGAGTGTTCCTGTCCCCGATGAGGACCCAGGTCTCTTCATCATGGAATGAAGTGTCCTGGGGATCTCCTCCGATGACGACATTCTCATGAATATTGCATTCCCTGCCTATTTCAACGAAATCAAGGACCTTGACAGAAGATCTGAGAATGGTACCTGCCCCTATCCTGACATTGTCAGCCACATAGCAGAAGGGACCGATCCTTGCACCTTCTCCGATCAGGGCTTTTTCTGAAACCAATGAAGAAGGATGAATAAAGGTTTTCAAAGAATTATCCCTCCTTTTTAAGGCTCTTGGCAACGAGAAAACTGTAATCAGCTTCAGCCACAAGTTCCCCATCCACAGTGGAGACGGCGTGGACCTTCCCGACCCTTCCCCTCAGTTTTACCAATTCAGCTCTGGTCACAAGCTGATCTCCAGGCCTTACAGGTCTCCTGAACTTTGCCCTGTCCACTCCCGTAAGATATGTGACCATGTCCTTCAATTCGGGTTCAAGAACTATCATCATGGCTGCCACCTGCCCCATGGCCTCAAGGATGAGAACACCAGGCATCACAGGCTCTGAAGGGAAATGGCCCTGAAAAAAAGGCTCATTGAAAGTAACGTTCTTCAACCCGGTGATCTTTCTGCCATCCACTTCCACTATCCTGTCCACAAGCAGGAAGGGGTACCTGTGCGGCAGCGACTCGAGGATCTTATGAATATCCAGCATAACTGATCATCTCCTGAGCTATCAGATTCATCTGAAGAGGGAAGATATCCTCCCTACCAGGTCCACATGGGTTCTGTGGCCTGTACGAAAAGCGAATATATGGGCTCTCAAGGGCCTGCCAAGAAGAGCCATATCTCCGATAATATCAAGGATCTTGTGCCTGACGAATTCGTCCCCATACCTCAACCCTCCGGAAGCGAGTATCCTGCCCTCCTCTACGAGGATGGCATTTTCAAGGCTCCCTCCCCTGGCAAGTCCCTTTTCCTTCAGCCAGGATATCTCGGTGCCCAGGGCAAAGGTCCTGGCCGGGGCTATTTCAGAATGGAAAGTGGACGGATCTATTTCAAGGGAAAGACAGCTTGTTCCTATAAGGGTACCGGGAAAATCTATGACACAGGTGACCTTGAAACCTTCATAAGGGAAAAGCCACATCATGGAATTATGATCCGGATATTCCTTCCCAAAGGGGACGGGTAAGGTTATAAAATCTTTTGTATCCTCTTTTTCCCGGATCCCACCTTCCATGATGGCAGATGAGAATTCAATGGCGCTTCCATCCATGGCAGGGATCTCGCTTCCATTGATAATGCTTATTTCCACATCATCTATACCGTGCCCGACAAGGGAAGCCAGAAGGTGCTCCGGTGTTCTTATCATCTCACCTGTGGGGAAAGAAAGGGTTACACCTCTTCCATCCCCGGAAAAGGAACCCTCTTCAAGACAGAAAGAATTTCCTCCCGGGAATGAAAAGATAAATCCCTTGTCGCAGGAGGGCTTTAGAACACATTCAGCGGGATCGCCCGAGTGAAGCCCTGTGCCCCGAAAAGAGATCTCTCCCTTCAAAGTCCTTCTCCTCAAAGCTTCTTCTCCTCTCCTTTACAGGAGATCTTTTCATCCAGTTCCTTTACTTTTCTGAAAAGATCCGGAAGTTTCTGTGTCAGGGCGGCGATCCTGAAATTCGATTTAT
>JAFGMB010000069.1 GCA_016927765.1 Synergistales bacterium | reverse complement strand
CAAACATGGGAAATGCGCTTTCTGTGGAGCCGATAACGGGATTGTAATTTAAGGCTTTATGGCATACCATTAAGACAACTTCCCCTTTCTGGAGGTGGGCTAACCCATGGCAAACCCTATAATCGAACTTACTGGCCATTCTCTAACCATCGAAGATGTGCTCAACGTGGCCAGAAATGACTACCAGGTTTCTCTTGATCCTGCGGCTGTAACCTTTGTCCAGAGAGGCGCACAGATAGTACGGAACTGGGCAGAATCCGATAAGGTGATATACGGCATCAATACTGGATTTGGAGACCTGGCTTCAGTGGTAATATCACCAGAGAACAGCCGAATACTCCAGGAAAATCTTCTGAAAAGCCACGCTTGTGGAGTAGGGGATACTTTTCCGGAGGATATAGTAAGAGCCATAATGCTCTTGAGGGTGAACAGTCTTATTCGTGGTTTTTCCGGGATAAGCATGGCCCCTCTTGCCCAGATGGTCAATTACCTTAATCTTGGGATACATCCTGTAATTCCAGAACAGGGTTCCGTTGGTGCCAGTGGTGACCTGTGTCCACTTTCACACCTGGCGATCACTCTCCTGGGAATGGGTGAAGTGATATACAACGGTCGTCGAATGCCCTCCATGGAAGCACTCGAAATTACCGGTCTTAAACCAGTTGAACTCGGGCCGAAGGAAGGCCTGGCCCTTAACAATGGTACCGCTGTGATGACTGCCCTTGGTTCTCTGGCAATTGCAGATGGAAGGCATCTGGCCAAGGTGGCAGATATCGCCTCTGCCATTTCTCTTGAGGCATTACACGGGGTTCCTTATGCTTTCGATCCAAGAACCCATGAATTAAGGCCCTATCTTGGGCAGCGTAGAGTTGCCTCAAATATCCGAAAGTTGACATCAGAAAGTGAGATAATCGAAAAATACAAGTTTGACAGAGTCCAGGATGCATATTCTCTTAGATGCATCCCTCAGGTCCACGGAGCAAGCCGGGATGCACTGGATTATGTAACAACAAAGATCCAGATCGAGATAAATTCAGTAACCGATAATCCACTGATATTCCCGTCTGATATGGAAGCTATCAGCGGAGGTAATTTCCACGGACAACCCATCGCAATTACCATGGATTTTTACGGCATTGCTGTCGCTGAGTTTGCAAATATTTCAGAAAGAAGGGTTGCACGACTGGTGGATCATAAACTATCAGGGCTTCCTCCCTTCCTCGTAAAGAACAGCGGACTGAACAGTGGATTCATGATACCTCAATATACCTGTGCTGCTCTTGTATCTGAAAACAAGGTTCTCTCCCATCCTTCTTCAGTTGATTCCATTCCAACTTCAGCGAACCAGGAAGACCATGTCTCCATGGGATCCTATAGCGCCAGGAAGGCAAGGACTATTCTTGACAATGCCTTCAAAGTCATTGCGATCGAGTTGTTTACCTCATGCCAGGCACTGGATTTCAGTAATCCCCTTAAACCCGGGAAGGGTGTGGGCAGCGCCAGGGAATACATAAGATCGAACATCCCCTTTATTGAAGAAGACCAGTATCTTCATCCTCATATCACCAGCGCCCTTGCCATGGCAAGGGGAGAGGAGCTTGTAAATATTGTCGAGGATGAAGCGGGAGTGCTTTTCTAGTTAGGGGCAATATCTACCCAAAATCCGCAACCGTGGGTGATATTTTCATCCTTTTCTCTTATATCCTTGTTCAAAGCAGAAAGCATTTCCCTGAGCTTTCTGCTCATACCTGTCAGGAGAATATGATCAATGTTCCAGAAATTTTTAGAGTGGATAATATTCCTGTTAAGTGCGGCATATTTTATATATATGGTCACCCTTTCGACCTTGTGGTATGAGGCTCGATTTGAACTCGGGATTGGACCCGAAATGATCGTCGTAATAACACCTGGCCAGAGTGCCATGGAAGTGGCGGAGCACTTCTTCTCAGAAGGACTGGTTACAGATGCTTCCCAGTTTTCACACTGGATGGTGAAAATGGGGATCGACAGAAAAATACAGCCTGGTTCCTACAAATTGCGGAAAGGCTCTCCCTGGGAAGTGGCAAAACAGTTTGCCTCTCAAAAACCATCTTTAGTTACAAGAACCATTATTCCGGGTTCTGACCTGCTCACACTCAGGAAAGACTTTCAGGATTCCCGGCAGGAAAGTGAACTTATGGAGAGCCTTGACGCTGTCTATCCTTCCATACCACAGATGAAGGCACTTCTGGCCGGCCCTCCGGAAATGCGTATTGCCTTTCTTTTGCCTGAAACATACAATCTGCCAGCTGATGAGCCTGAATATCTTGTTTCCCAGTCACTCCAACTTTGGTGGGAAAAGATCGGGATTGTGCTGGAAAAAAAAGGACTCCTTGACAGATCCGGGGAATTGGCAGTATTGGCATCTCTTGTCGAAAAAGAAGCAAGATGGAATGAAGAACGTCCTGTGATCGCCGGAGTGATCCTTAACAGGCTTTCCAAAGGTATGCCTCTTCAGATAGATGCAACGGTCGTATATGCATGGAAGCTCAAAGGACTTGATATTGACCGAGTCCTGTACAAACACCTTGAGATTGAATCGGAATATAACACATACCGTTACAAGGGCCTTCCTCCTTCTGCCATATGTATACCCTCAAGAGACTCCTGGATGGCGGCTATCTCTCCAGAGAAACATGATTACCTTTATTATGTTGCAAATCAGGATGGCCATCACCTTTTCTCCAGAAATTTTACCGAACATAAGAAAGCGATCGAAAAGATCAGGAGAAACACTAAGAATGCTAATGAGAATTGATCCTCCTGATGATATGTCTTATATCCGGCTAAATGTACCTCCGGAGAAGATCTTTCTCCTCAGCTGGCTCATAACATCTTACGAAGGACTTGGTCATTTGACCACTGAAGACGCAAAAAATGGTACAGTATTAATATTGTTTCCCCCGGGTAACGGATCAACAATGAGAAGAGTCCTTGAAAGCATTGCAGATGAAGGAATTAAAATTTCTATTATCTCTGAATCTTTTAGTAATTAGCAATAATATCAGCAGATGGCAGGGGGAATTGTAAGGGTTATGCAATACCATGAGATAATTAACCATGCTCTCGGCAAGGTGCTAAATGACAAGTTAGATTACGCAGATCTTTTCTTTGAATCCTCTGTCTCCCATGATGTACATTTTGAAGACGGTACAATCGAAGAGATCAGTTCCTCAGTTTCAGAAGGAACAGGAGCCCGAACACTGTGTGGGGATATGTCGGCTTATGTCCACGCTCCTACACTCGAGATCGGAGGAGCCATCAAATGCCTTATCGAAGCTTCAGGGAATCTTGGATATCCCCTGCATGATCTTGACTGCTATATTGATACCCCATACAGTGTTATCGGAACAAGACCGGACCTTTCGTCTCCCAGGGTCGATTTCCTGCACAAAATCGATAAAGAACTCAGAGCAAAAACAGGTCTTGTAAAACAAATCTCCATGAGGCATAGCCATTCCCAGAGAAAGATATCCATTTTCAGCACTGATGGAAAAACTGCTTCTGATTTGAGAGATTACAGTACATTCATCGTCCAGGTAGTGGTGGAAAAGAATGGTATCATTCAAACCGGCCTTGAAAGTCGAGCTTTTTCCTTATCTTCAGAACTTTTCTGGAAGCAGGTGGAACCCCTTGATGTAGCCCAACAAGCTTTGACCAGGGCTTTGACCATGATCGATGCTGTTGAATGCCCTGCAGGAACAATGCCTGTTGTCCTCGAAGGGCTGGCAGGAGGCACTATGATACATGAAGCTTGTGGACATGGCCTTGAAGCGGACATCATTCAGAAGGATTACTCCGTTTACAGGAAAAAGGCTGGGCAAATCGTTGCCAGCCCTTTAGTTACTCTCGTGGATGATGGCAACCTCCCGGGCTATTACGGGAGCTATGGTTGTGATGACGAAGGCATTCCTCCCGAAAGGACCAGTCTGATTGAGCAGGGGGTCCTCAAAAATTTCATGACCGACTATATGACATCAAGAAAAGCCGGTCTCCCCTTGACTGGTAATGGCAGAAGAAGTTCCTACAGAAGTATGCCAATACCCCGGATGTCAAATACATTTATCCTGCCAGGGAAAAGCAAACCTTCTGATATCATTGGAAAAGTCGAAAAGGGATTACTGGTAAGGAAAATGGGGGGTGGGGAAGTGAATCCCACTTCAGGTGATTTTGTTTTCCAGGTCACAGAAGGATACAAGATAGAAAATGGAAAAGTGACTCAGCCTCTAAGGGGGGCAATGCTTATAGGAAACGGACCAGAAGTTTTGAAGGATATAATAGAAATAGGAAATGATCTTCATTTCATGCCAGGAATATGTGGGAAAGCCGGCCAGAGCGTTCCAGTCACAGATGGTCAACCAACCATGCTGATCAGACAAATGGTCGTGGGAGGAAAGGAAGTTTAACCATGTTCCCGTTTTTTAACAACAAAGCAAAAAAGACCGATAATCCCAAAACCGCAAGAAAAAGCACAAAAGATCCCGGGAAGGACTTCTTTTCAAACCTGACTACCTGGATCCAGCTGAGCCTGTTCATCCTTCTTTTGGTAGATATTTATATGATAGCCTCCCTTTTCTCGCTATGGACAGGCAAATGGGGGACGGAGATAAAAGATCTCATACTTGCCACTTCTGGTGGTTCTATATTGGTGATCCTGGTTTATTTTGCCTATATAGCCATAGCATTTCTTCTCAGAAAAAAAATTCCCAGGTTTCTCAGAGAGGTCACTGGAACTCTGGTCCTTTTCACCTGCTATTCTCTTTTACTTGGGCTTCTTTCTATTTCAGGAAGTCTCTCGCAAGTAGAGATCCTCCGGCCGGGGATATTCGGAACAAGGATCGCAGTCTTTCTTTTCCGGAATCTGGGAGCCCTTGGAACTACTCTAACAGGTCTGATCCTCGTTCTTATTACAGCAATGCTTTATGGTTTTGTGAAGTTTAATGCTATCTTGAACGCTTTTATTGAGACTGGGGTAAATCTGTTCAAGATCCTTTTTGGCAAAGTCAGGCCAACAGAAACTCACCAGACTGAAGATACAGTATCCGGGGCAGAGGATGGCAGACTTCTTAAGGGAGACAACCAGAATGGTAAAGCTATCCTGGGGAGAAATAGAGAATTCAATTTCGGTAATGGGCCTGTGATCCGGAAGGATCAAATGGAAAGTATTCAGGAGGAAGATGGTTACACCCTTTCAACACAGAGTGAACAGAAAGACATTGAAGAGCCTCTGACAGAAGAGAAGAACCCTGCGAGACTCGATGTGGAACCAGGACATTTTCCACCACCCCTCGAATTATTCGGCCCTGATGACCTTGCATCTTTCGATATTGATGAGAACAGTATCAGAATACAGGGAGAACAGATCATCTCGACATTGAATGATTTCGGGATAGAAGCAGACCTGGCCGAAACGGTGATTGGTCCAACTGTAATTCAATTTCAGCTACAGCTTGCCCCAGGGATAAAAGTCAGCAGAGTGGCCGGCTTGAGCAATGACCTTGCGGTGTCCCTTGCAGTACCTGCCCTTAGAGTTGAAGCGCCGATACCCTTCAAACCATACGTAGGGATAGAGATACCTAATCCCAGAAGGATACCTGTCCCGGTAAGAACCATGCTGGGTTCCAGGGAATTTATTAATTCCACTTCCCAACTGCCTATTCCAGTTGGGTTGAGAGTCAACTCAGAACCTTTGGTGATCAATCTCGAGGACCTTCCTCATCTGCTGGTAGCAGGTACTACCGGATCAGGTAAAAGCGTATTCATTACAAGCTGCATTACCTGCCTATGCTCAAAAAGAAACCCTGACGAGTTGAGAATGCTTCTGATCGATCCCAAGAGAGTGGAGTTGAACATATACGAGAATCTTCCTCATGTCCTTGCAAAACCTGTGGTGGATCCCAGAAAGGCAGTACATGCATTGGGATGGGCTGTCAGGGAAATGGAACATCGTTATGAAATGTTTGCCAGGAGCCGTGTCAGGAATATCGCTTCATACAACAGCAAAGTCCTACCCAAAGACAAACTGCCCCATATCGTGATCATTGTGGACGAGCTGGCAGATCTTATGTTCACTGCCCAGAAAGATGTGGAAGACTTTATCTGCCGGCTGGCCCAGATGGCAAGGGCCACCGGTATCCATCTGATAATTGCCACACAGCGACCTTCCGTGAACGTAATAACCGGGCTCATCAAAGCCAATATCCCTGCCAGGGTAGCATTTACACTACCATCTCAGGCAGATTCCCGAACCATTATCGATCTTTCCGGAGCGGAGAAACTCCTGGGTAGAGGTGATATGCTTTTTGTAAGTTCCAAATACCCAAGACCTGTCAGGGTTCAAGCCCCCTTCATGGATGAAAACCAGAGTCTGAATTTCATCAATTACATTAAAGATCTCTTTGGACCACCAGAATATGTCGACCTGGAAGACCAGGGTGATACCAATAGTGCCAGAAATGGTACATCTTTCCTTGATGATCCTCTTCTGGAAGAGGCCATAGACCTGATACTGGAGACAGGGATCGCTTCGGCAAGCAGATTGCAAAGACAGCTGAG
Source organism: Synergistales bacterium (assembly GCA_016927765.1). Classification (GTDB taxonomy): domain Bacteria; phylum Synergistota; class Synergistia; order Synergistales; family JAFGMB01; genus JAFGMB01. The sequence goes on along the minus strand of JAFGMB010000069.1, from coordinate 3,046 downwards.
GATCGGCTTTACGAGGGCAGCAAGAATTATCGATACCCTTGAGCAGATGGGTATCGTGGGTCCCCAGGAGGGGTCCAAACCAAGGGAGATCCTTGTAGATGAGGAAAGGGCAAGTGAAATTTTTGAAGAAAACATCAGCTAACAGGAAGAATATTCTAACCCTGCCGCAAATGGATATTCTTTACCCTTATGAGATACCCTCTGAAAAAATACTTCTTGTGGCAGGTGGTAATAAACCTGATAAAGACTGGATCTATAAGCTTTCTGGATCATATTCTATTTGGGCAGTTGACAAAGGCCTTGATCTACTCAAAGAACTTGATATTAAACCAGATCTCCTGATAGGTGATCTTGACAGTGCAGATCCTGGATCAATTTTATGGGCTGAGGAACTTGACCTGAAAAAGGAAATCTTTCATCCAGATAAGGACCTGACCGATCTGCAATTATCGATCTTGATGGCCCTTGAACTGGAAAATCCTTACGTTATATTAATTACAGGCTGTTGGGGTGAACGTTTTGACCATACACTCAGCACTTGTCTTTCTGCCCTTAGGGGTTATATGAATGGATTGCACCCTCTTTGCCTTTCTGATGCCAGAGAGAGTATGCTCTTTCTGTGTTCTTCTGATACAGTATGTTTTTACCCGAAACAAAAGGTGGAAAACATATCCCTCTTTGCCTTATCAGTAAAGTGTACAGGTATAAGCATTTCCGGTACAAAATGGGAGTTGTCCAATGCATCGCTTTCACTGTACGAGCCCTTTGCCATAAGCAACAAAATGAAAGAAGGGGAAGAAAGAATCAAGATACAGGCTGGAGAAGGATGTTTGGGGGTATATTTCCAGTGGAAATGAAAAAACGGGCTGAATTACACAGCCCGTTTAACCTTGCCAGACTTGAGACACTTTGTGCAGACCTTCATCCTTCGAGTTTCGCCACCACCCACATCAACCTTTACACTCTGAAGATTGATCAACCAGCGCCTTCTGGTATGGCGATTTGAGTGGCTGACGTTATTACCTGTAGAAGGCCCTCGTCCACAGGATTCACAGACTTTGGCCATGATGTTTTTTCGCCTCCTCGTGATAATAAAAGCTCAGCTATGGGATTGTAGCATAGAGCACATAAAAAAAGCAAATACATTTAATAAAATGATCCGGAGGTAAGGCATGAAATTTTCTGAAAAACTTCAAAAGGTTGAAAATATTGTCCATAAACTTGAAAAAGAGCAGATCCCTCTCGAAGAAGCCCTATCTCTTTATGAAGATGGTATTTCTCTGATCAGGGAGTTGCAAACATTCCTTCAACAAGCTGAACAGAAAGTCATGGTCCTTTCTGAAGATCTTCAGGAAGAACCTTTTGATGCGAGTGAGGAAGATAACTGAGGAGGATAGCAGGGCAATGGAGAATAGAAATTGGTCAATGGAACTGACGGAAGATATGTCGAGATTAAGAACTTTCTTTGAGCACAAACTTGCTGAATTCTGTGGCTCAGATCCAGTTAATATCCCTCCCAGGCTGTGGAAGTCAATGACCTATTCATTACAGGCAGGGGGGAAAAGAATAAGACCGATCCTTTGCATGAAAGCCTGTGAATTCTTTGATCTTTCCCTTGAAAGTTGCTTTCCTCTGGCTTTAGGGTTAGAGATCATTCACACCGCTTCACTCGTACATGATGATCTCCCTTCCATGGACGACGACAGTCTCAGGAGAGGAATGCCCACTAATCATACTGTGTTCGGTGAAACCCTTGCACTTCTGGCAGGAACATCCCTATTTATCTATGGGCTTCAGATCCCATTACAGCAATTACCTTCCCAGGGCTTCAGGCCGGAAAGGGTCAATTCAGCTGTTGCAGCACTGGCAATAGCTGCAGGCCCGGAAGGAATACACGGAGGGCAGACTCTCGATACTGACAGGCAAAGTCAGCTGGACTCAGATGAGTTCGTATGGGAAATAGCAAGATTCAAAACCGCATGCCTTATCCGGGCTGCACTTGAATCTGGAGCACTTCTGGCAGGGGCATCAAAAGAATCCTTGAAAACCATGTCTTCTTTTGGCACCCACCTTGGACTTGCTTTTCAGATCGTAGACGATATTCTGGATGTACAAAGCGAAGCTTCGGAATTGGGAAAAACTCCCGGTAAGGATATAATTCAGAAAAAGCGAACTTTCGTTTCATCATTCGGCCTGAATAGCGCTTCAGAGCTTGCTGTCATGGAATCAGAAAAAGCCCTTAAGATAGCTGAAAAATTGGGCCATGAGGGGCTATTTTTCAGGCAGATGGCCCTTTTCCTACTGGAAAGAAGTCATTGAATTGACCTTTTCTGCAAAGGAGGGTAAGACATGTCCATATTAGACAAAATTACAAATTATCGAGATCTGAAAGGATTATCTCATGACAGTCTCAAGCTTCTCTGCAAGGACCTTCGCAGGATGATAATCCAGGTTGTTATGGATAACGGTGGACACCTTGGCTCTCCGCTGGGAGCAGTTGAACTGACAGTAGCTCTCCTCAGGCAATTCGATCCATTGAAAGACAAGATCATTTTTGATGTAGGACATCAGTGTTATGCCTACAAGATTCTCACAGACAGAAGGGAAAGGTTCTCAACACTGCGGAAATGGGGTGGGATCAGCGGCTATCCCAAAAGAGAAGAAAGCTCCTTCGATCACTTCGATGTTGGGCATAGCAGCACTTCTCTTTCTGCAGCCCTCGGATATGGTAAGGCTCGTGATATCCTTAAAAAAGACCATGAAGTAGTTGCCATCGTAGGTGACGGATCCCTTCTTAACGGAGTTGCCTTTGAGGCTTTGAATTATGTTTCAGAAGCTTCCACCAAGGTCATTTTTATCCTTAACGACAACACCATGTGTATAAGTCCCAGGGTCGGAGGTTTTGCCACATATCTCGCCCGCTTGAGTTCTAATATACACTACCGGAGACTCAAGGGCTTTGTCAGGGAGATATCCCTTAAAATGCCCAAAGGAGAGCGGATCGAGAGGTTCCTTGAGGGATTCAAAGAAAAGGTGAAGGGCTTGT
>JAFGMB010000068.1 GCA_016927765.1 Synergistales bacterium | reverse complement strand
TGGGCTCCCTGATGAGAGTTCATGTCAATATGCGCGGCAGCTATCTCGGCAGATCTTAACAGTGCATTCTGTACCGCTTGAGGCTCACCTGCAAGGCTGACCACCAGGCGATTGTGGTCAGCATCGGCACGGTGATCGAAGAGATAACAGCCCCTGGTGGTCCTGAAGGGTTCAACGATCTTATCTATGATATCCTGCCTTCTGCCTTCACTGAAATTGGGTACACATTCGATTATGGCTCCAGCCATAGGACAACCTCCTTTCAGATACTTTTCCTAAATAAACATACTACACCAGACACAAGTCTATTCAAAGGGGTTAAGCCTCTTCTATTTAGAGTATACATACTTTGTATGTGATTAAAAGAGGTATTATCCTCGCTGCAACTGTGGTAATATTTTTTCATCCCTTGTCTTATTCAGATTCCGTTATAAAAGGTTTCCCAACTTCCAAAGGGGGTTTCACATGTACCTTTTCATTGAACAGTCTCTCAACGGTCTTGCAGTCGGGTCAATTTATGCACTTATCACCCTTGGTCTTGCCCTTGTATACGGCATTCTTGGCGTCCTCCACGTAGCCCATGCCGGGATCTACACCGTGGGCGCCTATATCGGATACGGGGTGTATGCTTGTACAGGAAGCCTTGTTATGGCGATCCTGGTAGGCATGGTTGCCTGTTCCTGTTTAGGGGTCCTGATAGAAAGATTTATTTATTTCCCCCTGTTGAAGTTCCCTCCATATGTTCCTTTAATAAGCAGTATCGCTCTCTTCATGGGCATGGAGGAATTCTGCAGGCTTGTAGCCGGCCCTTCCGTCAGGACCTTCTCCCTGGAATTACCCTTTCCCGAGCTGAAATTCCTGGATATCGTCATTTCTCCAACCCTTACCGGGATCTTCGCCATCTCTGCCACCATATTCCTCGTCTTGTGGTTCATTACCACAAAAACCGAACTTGGTCTGGCCATGCGTGCCACCTCTCAGGATATGGACATCGCAAGTTCTGTCGGCATTGACGGCCATAGGATAATCGACATCATTTTCATTCTTGGCTCTGCCATAGCAGCTGTCGCGGGGATACTGGTGGGGATTTACTATAACGAGGTCTACCCGGCCATGGGAACGGTACCTGCTTATAAATCACTGGCACTTATAGTGGTAGGTGGCCTGGGCTCCGTCCAGGGCGCAGTGATAGCGGCACTACTTCTCGGAATAGCTGAAACCCTGCTTATAGGCTATGCCAACATACCTCTTCCACGAGATGCCCTGGCATTTATTGCCATGATCGCAGTCCTGTTATGGAGACCACAGGGACTTTTCGGGAAAGGTGCATAAGGTGGTGTCCCGGGATGAGTAGTTATGTCATTACTGTATCGATCTTCATAGTTATCCAGGCGATTGTGGCTTATGGCCTGAACATCATCGTGGGGTATGCCGGACAGATCTCTCTTGGCCATGCGGCTTTTTTTGGGATCGGTGCCTATTCCGCAGCTCTGCTCTCCACTAGGGCAGGCATGGTTTTCTGGGTTGCCGCTCCACTGGTTATGCTAATTACCGGAGGAATTGGATTGATACTGGGACTCCCGAGCCTGAGGGTAAGGGCAGATTTCCTTGCAATAACGACTATCGGAATAAATTTCATTGTGGAAGCCCTCTTCCTTTACGTGCCTTTCTTCGGAGGAGCTCTTGGCATAGGAGGAATACCCAGGGTAAGATTCATGGGCTTAAGGCTGTTTGGAACAAGCTATCTTGGACTTTGCCTGTTGTGCCTGGGGGCAGTGATCCTCGTCAGTTGGTGGTTTACCAAATGCTGGGCAGGTCTTGCATGCATGGCCCTTGGGGAAGACGAGACCGCTGCTTCGAGCATGGGGATCTCTCCTGTGCGGTTCAAGCTTCTGGCTTTCGTCATCGGTACAGCAATGGCTGGCCTGGGAGGCGCTTTATATGCTCATCAGATGAGGTTCATAGCACCATCAGATTTTGGTTTTCCCGTTTCCGTAATGATCCTGTCACTCATCGTCCTGGGTGGCATGGGGACTCTCTGGGGTCCTCTTATCGGGGCGATCATCCTGGGTGCACTCCCCGAAATCTTCCGTCCTTTTACAGAATATCGAATGCTTCTCTATGGGGTCATTCTTCTTATAATGATAAGATTTCAGCCCAGTGGTCTCCTTGGAGAGGATAGTATTATCCGAAAAATCCTCAAAAAGTATTGGACAGGTGGAAATGATGAGAAATGACAGGGCCATACTTCAGATAAGCGACCTGTCCAAGCATTTTGGGGGATTGAAAGCAGTTGAACGGGTTTCTTTCGATCTTTTAGAAGGAGAGATCCTTGGTCTTCTTGGCCCCAATGGGGCAGGAAAAACCACATGTTTTAACATGATATCCGGAATATATAAACCCACATCCGGGTCAATTCTTTTCCACAAAAAGAGGACAGACGGCCTTTCCCCTCATCAGATGGCCAGGATGGGTATTGGCAGGACTTTCCAGATAGTCAGACCTTTCGCGACAATGACAGTCCTTGAAAATATCATCATCTCCCTTGGCCTGCAAAATTATCAGACCATAGGTAGATCATCAAAAAAATGGTTTACCCCAACCACTCGACAAAAGGCCATGGAGATCCTGGAACAGGTATCCCTGTGCGGCCTTGCTTTCAAAAAAGCCGGCATCCTTCCCCTTGGGGATCTCAGAAGACTTGAGATCGGAAGAGCCCTTGCTCTGAAACCGGAACTGCTCCTGCTGGATGAATCTTTCTCAGGGTTGAGACATGAGAAGATCTCGGAAATGGAGAAACTCATTCTTTCCCTGGTGAAAAAGGGGATCTCCGTTCTGCTTATCGAACATAACATGAAAGTGGCCATGAAACTCTGCCATAGGGTCGTGGTGCTCGACCACGGCAGAAAACTTGCAGAGGGAACACCTGAGGATATCGCATCTGATACCCGGGTGATAGAGGCATATCTGGGAAAGGGAGGCAGTGCCTACTATGCTACTTCAAGTGAATGATCTCAACATATCCTATAAGGAAGTCCGTGCAGTCCATGGTGTCTCCTTCTCCATTGAAGAGGGCGAACTTGTATCCATTATTGGAGCCAACGGCGCCGGGAAAACGTCTATACTGAACGCTCTTATTGGACTGGTCCCCTGTGGGAGACAAAGCAGCATATTCTTTTCCGGGAAAGACATCACTTCTCTACCTTCCCATGAAAGGGCCAGAAAGGGGATAAGGATCGTTCCTGAACGCGCAAGGGTTTTCCCAAGGCTTACAGTTTATGAGAACCTCCTTACCGGCATTTACGGGTTAAGGGCAAAGGTCGATCTGAAAGAAAGGCTTGAGTGGCTCTACGGTTTTTTTCCTGTCCTCGAAGAGAGAAGAGAGCAATACTCCCATACCCTTTCGGGAGGAGAACAGCAGCAGCTTGCTATCGCACGGGCCCTGATATCAGAACCCAAGGTTCTTCTGGTGGACGAGATATCCATGGGATTAATGCCTCTCCTGGTGGAAAAGGTCTTCGAGATCCTCGGCGATCTTAATAGAAAATTCGGCATCACTATTCTGATCGTTGAACAGAATGCCCTTGCCTCTCTCAGGATCTCCAACAGGGCATATGTTCTTGAAGCTGGTAGAATAGTAATGAAGGGAAATGCTTCAATGCTAATCCAGGATAAGAGGATACGAGAGGCATATCTTGGGATATGAAGCTTCCTGGGAACTAACTACCCCATAGGGGATCATACTTAACTGGAGGTGTATGTGTGGTGAAAAAGGTATTAGGTTTACTGGCTTTGTTAGTCACCCTTTCTATCTTCTCCGGATGTGCGATCGCTGCGGACACTGTAAAGATCGGTGTTCTTGCCCCTCTTACCGGGTTCGCAGCTGATGACGGTATCAATGTGAAGAATTCGGTCATCATGGCAGCAGACAGGCTTAACGCTGAAGGAGGATTGCTTGGCAAACAGGTCGAACTGGTCATATATGATGACCGGGCAGACCCAAAGGAGGCAGTCGCTCTGGCATATAAACTTATCGAACAGGACAGGATAGTAGCTTTCGTGGCAGGTTCCTACAGCTTTCCTTCCAGGGCCGTTGCACCCATTTTCCAGGAAGCTGAGATACCTCTTGTAGCGGCTTACGCTATCCATCCAGACGTTACTGCTGCAGGTGATTACTGCTTCAGGAACGGTTTCCTTGGCACTGTGGAGGGAAGG
>JAFGMB010000067.1 GCA_016927765.1 Synergistales bacterium | reverse complement strand
GAATATTCATATGATCCAAAAGACCTACAAAGATTAGTCTTTGAGACCAATATAGCATAGTCCATTTTATTCTCATGGGCTTTTTCCAGGTTGCTATCATTGAATTGGTTCTTTACCTGGAAAAGAAGGGACATCATTGCAGGGAGGAATCGGAACATGAATTTTCAATACAAGGCAAGGGGAAATGACGGTTCCATAAAAAGCGGCTATTTCGAGACCCAGTCCCAGGGACAGGTAGTTGCATGGTTAAGGTCCCAGGGTTATGTGCCCATAAGTATTTCCCAGGCCAGGGAAGGGTCTTCCGAGAGCCTGCTTGAGAGAATGCAGAAGATAAGTACCGTCAAGCTGAAGGATAAGGCCGTTTTCTTTCGACAATTGGCCACAATGATCGCAGCAGGGATAACGCTGGCAAGTTCGCTCCAGATCCTGTCGACACAGACAAAGAACAAGAGGTTCGCCGACGCCGTTCAACATACAAAGACGCTGGTGGACAGGGGGTTTCCCTTCAGCGCTGCCATGAGGACCCGCAAGGAGTTTGATTCGCTTATGATATCCATGGTAAGGGCAGGGGAAGAAGGCGGCGTTCTGGATGTAACCCTTGAAAGGCTGGCCACTTTCCTCGAAAGACAGGACGAACTGAGGAAAAAGATCGTTTCAGCAGTAACGTATCCAGCGGTTGTTATGTCCTTTGCTTTATTCGTCTTGTATCTGCTTATTACTGTGGTAGTTCCAAGGTTCAAGCTTGTTTTTGAAGATCTATCTGTCCAGATGCCCTGGGCAACAAGAATGCTTTTTTCAGGATCCATATGGCTTCAAAAGCACTGGTACGTCACTTTGATGGTTATTATCGGCATTGGAGTTTCTATATTTCTTGCAGGCAAATTCGAGGAAACAAAAAAGTACCTTGACAGAATAAAGCTCAGAATGCCTATCCTGGGAGATATTTTCCACAAGGCTATAATGTCCCGTTCCTTGAGGACTTTGGCAACACTTGTTGAGGCAGGAGTGCCTATATTGCCTTCCCTGGAGATGACCGCAAGTGTCTCAAATAATTACGTTGCGAGAACGGGCTTTGAATATCTTCGCACGGCAGCCCGAAGGGGGCATTCTTTAGGAGCCAGTTCCATGGAACTTAAGATATTCCCTGCCATGGTGTCCCACATGATCACAGTGGGGGAAGAGACAGGTCATCTGGAAGAGATGCTAAACAAGGTGGCGGATTGGTTCGAGATCGAACTCGACGAAAGGATCAAACGCCTGACCTCCATACTTGAGCCGGTTCTGATCCTGTTTGTGGGAGGGGTCGTAGCGCTCGTTGTTTTCGCAGTCTTTACACCGATCATAAGTGCTATCCAGGCCCTGCTTTAGAGACATTCAACAACTGTTGAAAATGGAATATGTAAGTCTTCCAATATCTAATTCAAAAAACCAAGTCAAGAAACCAACAGGAGGTGGTTGATCACAGTGTGGGTGGAGGGCAAGCAGAAACCAAGTCAGCTCAGTAAACAGAAGTAAACGGGATTAATAGTTATATATATCAAAAGGAGGAATTAATATGTTACAGAAATTCACAAAAAAGAAAAGGCAAGGTTTTACCCTGGTTGAATTGCTCATTGTCATCATAATCATCGGTATTCTTGCTGGTGCGCTTCTTCTCGTGGCCGGAGCAAGCCAGGATAAGGCTGCTGCTTCGAAGGTCATTACCAATCTTAGAACAGCGAAGACGGCAGCGTTAATGTATTATGCGGACCAGTCTCCCACAGCCTGGCCAACTGCCATGGATCAACTCCTGGGATATACTGATAGGGAACTTAGCACAGATTTATACGAAATAGTGAGCAACAGTCAAGGGACCAACGTATTTTATTATGTTACTTATGAAGCGCCTGAGCTTCAAGATCCAGGTGTTCAGAAAAAGTTAATCGATGCAGCTGCCGAAGCTGGTGTATTAGGATCAACGGATTCTTCTACGCCCCCTACCAGTGCAGACGTTTTCTATAATGGTGAAGGTGCAGCAGCTATGATTCTCAGGATAGTCCAGTAAAACCTAACCTTTCCATAGTGTTAATTAATGGCTGTTCATTAAAAAGGCAGTGACGATATCGTCACTGCCTTTTTAATAATCCAGTTTTCTGAAGAAGAGTTCAATCAATCATCGCATAATCAGTTAGAATTTATAAAGTCCTTTACTGCTTTTATCGATCTGTGAGTGTCTAAGTGCATTATCTTATACATATTTCCCTTTTCTGCAGCTATTGATCATAGAGTTAAGAGTAATGGAACTGGTAAGAGTCATAACGTGCTTGTTGAAAATAGTAACTTGTATATAATAAAGAGAGAATCAGAATATATAGGAACGTGGAGGAATTCTTGTGAAGGTACTGAAAAAACCGATAACGCGATATCGAAAAGCAGGTTTTTCTCTTATCGAGATCCTTATCAGCCTCGTTATATTGGCTGTAGCCTTGCTGTCCCTTGCGCTTATTCCATCCATGACTACAAAGATGATGATGATCTCTCAGGAAAAGGAAAATGCAACCCTTTTGGCTTTACGGTTTATAGAAGAATTTGAAAACGAAGAAATCCTTTCCGCAGATTACAATGGATCCTTCAACGTAGATGGTTTTCTTGTTACCGTAGATATACCAGGACCGGTTGATTTCACTTCCAGGACAATAACTGTTACTGTGGAGGCCCCAGAGGGTATTGGCCGAAATGATGTTTCTTTGACAAGGGTGGTGAGTCCTTATGCACATAATACGGCCATGGAATGATCGAAAGCAATTTTCTCGGGGCTTTACTCTTGTTGAAGTGCTAATTGTTGTGGTCCTTGGAGTCATAATTACCGCAGCGGTGATAGGAGTTCTTTACAGCTTCATATTCAGTTTTGAACAGACCGATGATATAACCACAGCTCGACAGAGGGGAGAGATGGTCCTTTCTATTCTTGAAGGTCCCATCCTGCATGCCGGACTTGGGATGCCCTCCTCCCTGGACCAGTTTTCCGGCCTCACGTTGTTAAACACCTGGACTTCCCCTGTTGAGATCCCCACAGGGGTAAATAGCGGCGAGATACGCCTCGTTTACAGTGTTCCCACTGAAATATACCAGGACAGCGAAGTCTCTTTCGATTCGGGTGATATCACCTTGTCGCTGAAATCACCTTCTGACAATGATGTAGACCTGGTCACAGATCTTGCACTTGTAGACACGATTTCCAATACAACTAAAGCGTGGATTCTTTTCCCTACTGCCAACTCATGTTTCAGGGTGAAAGGGAACGACACTGTCGAACCCTCTTCAGCAGGTTCCGGGATGATAGCCCAATACGACAGGCTTCATTACCTTCGTGCCCTCGAGGCGAAGGTTGAGAACGGAGAGTTCAAGGTTAGGGATATTGTGAACTCCGCCAGCACCTTTCAGCCTACTGTAGAGGGTATCCAGAAGATATGTTTTGTTCTTGATAAGGATGTACTTTCTGTGTATGTTCTTGCAAGAGGCAACAAGCTTGATAACGATCTGGACCTTACTCGTCCCATAAGCGGATGGGACGACTCGATTTTGCCTACTATCGACCAGGACCTTAAAAAATACCGTCTTTCGGTTGTTAAAGGCAGCTGGCGTATACGAAATTAAATCAGATTTCAACGGAAAATATATGAATACTCAAATCTGGGTGTCCACGGGCACCCTTTTTCACGAGCAGAATTAATTTACCATTCGACTTTTGAGATTTTCTGTATTAATATACAATATAGAATTAGTAGAACAGTGGGTGTTGAGAGGCTTTTTTCTTTAATTCTCTATATGTCGGGCTTATCGAGGAAGCGGGGTGATCAATTGTTCGGATCTAAAAAGAACTTTGCAGGTCTGGCCATAGAAGATCGTGTTTTAAGGTACCTTGAACTGGGAGGGCAGATAGATAACCTCCGGGTTCACAACAAAGTTGAGATAAACCTTCCCCAGGACGCAGTAAGGCAGGATGCCATATCCAACATCCAGGCCCTTGAAAGCGCTCTTGCTTCGCTAAAGGGAAGGCTTGGAGCGAAAATGGCCGGTAACATTGCTCTTGGGGTGCCATCAAGGGATGTTTTTATACGTATCGTAGACATGCCCAGGATGCCCATGGAAGATGCGAAAAATGCTTTCAAGTGGGATTTCGAGAAGCATATACCCTTTCCTGCCCTGGATGCTTTATTCGACGTTGCAGAAGTTGACCATCCCCAGAGTGAAGATCCGGACCAGATGAAACTCCTGGTGGCTGCATCTAAGACAAGGACCATCGAGGTCCTGATGGAGTCACT
>JAFGMB010000066.1 GCA_016927765.1 Synergistales bacterium | reverse complement strand
CTTCTTTTCATGACCTGGGTGGGTTATAGGCACCAGGTACTTGGAGGAGGCCCCGAGGGGGCACCTGCAGTTGATGCTCTTTGCCCTTTTGGAGGAATGGAAAGCCTTTACATATTCCTCACTTCAGGAGGGTGGCTCAGGAGGGTAGCTCCAAGTGCACTGATCCTGCTAGGCGCGGTCTTCATTATGACAATTATTGCCGGGAGGGTCTTCTGTGGATGGATATGCCCGCTTGGGACACTGGGAGAATTCAGTTCAAGTATCGCATCAAAGCTGAATATCAGAAAGAGGGAACTTCCAGAAAGCCTGGACAGGAAGCTAAGATACCTGAAATATCTCCTGCTTATCCTTATAATTTATTTCACATGGAAAATGGGCACTCTCGTTTGGAGAGACTACGACCCATGGGTAGCCTACATGCACCTGTCGGCCGGATGGTCTGAAATTATTGAAAAACCTGTAGCGTTCATCGTTCTTTTCGTTACAGTCATCATGGCGAGCCTCTTTATAGAAAGGTTCTGGTGCAGATATCTCTGCCCCCTGGGTGCTCTTCTTGCCCCCTTACAGAAACTCTCGCTGATCAAGGTCAGGAGAAGCGAGGAGCATTGCATCCATTGTCATTTGTGTTCAAAAACATGCCCTGTAAGACTGGATCCCGAAGCCCATGAAGTGACGGTGAGCGGAGAATGTATTTCCTGCGGCCGTTGTGTTGAAAAGTGCCCCGAAGAAAAGGCCCTTTTCTTCGGCACCCCCAGGAAAAAGTTCAGTGTCCTAGTTATCGGACTCATGGGGCTGACCCTATTTTTCGGTGCCTATGGAACAGCAAAGGTGACTGGAACGTGGCACACCTGGGCAAGTGTTTCGAGTACGGTCACCGCGACAGACCCCACGGAAGCCCTTTTCGGGTGGATGAGTATCCGGCAGATGGCAGAAACTCTCCGGATACCAGTGGAAAAGGTGATCAAATACGGCGAACTCCCCGAGGATACAGCCCTGGATATACCTGTTAAGGAGATAGAGGGAGTGAATGACGAAGAGCTCAAGGAAATGATCCGGGTAAATCTTTTATCAGGCACTTCGACAGAAGAGAAAGAAGTTACCATACCTTCCCAGGTCACTCCTCCTGACGAGATAAAGGGATCCATGACCATGGAACAGGTTTCCTTAACCTATGGGATCGATGGGAAAGCGGTTTTCGAGAGAGCCGGCTGGCCATCTGAAAGTGACCCTGCCAAGACCCTGAAGACCCTGGCCCAGGAAATGGGAAGGGAGGTCCAGGAAATACGGGATGCCGTTAAAGAACTTATCAAAGAAAAACAACAGGAATAAAAACAAAGGCAGAGGGGCCGTCTCCCCTGATCGGCCCCTCCATTGCAAAAACTGCCTCCCGTGCAATTATCCCTGAATTGCTCATCAAAGTACCTGAAATTATACCATACGCATTTCAGTGTATGCTAATTCAGAAAATCCAGATCAGAAGAGATGATGTCACCAGAAGCATCTACCCTGATAACTCCCTGAAAGAACCTTTCCCCTGGATCCAGGGCATAAGGGGTTATGAGCCTGAAAAACGGGCTGATCCCTTCCTTATCAAAGACATTAGAAAGAGGGTACCATTCAATCGAGCCCTCCGAACTGGATACGGGCTCCCCATCAAACTTACTTGAAACAAAGTAAAGGGAGAGGAAATCCGTTTCACCCTCCTGGGGGATATTGCTTACCATGCCTCTGAACCTGAGTTCTTTCAAACTGAGCCCTGTTTCCTCCAGGACCTCTCTCAGGCAGGCCTGGAGTGGAGTTTCCCCTTTTTCTTTTTTGCCTCCGGGAATGGTCAAATGCCCCTTGTAAGGTTCAGTTCCCCTGCGGATCAGAAGTATACTGTCTCCCTTCAGAAGGTAACAGAAGACCACCAGCACGGAATGACAATATCTTTTACAGTCAATGCCAAGCATTTCCAACCTCAACTGAAACCTTTCATTCTTTTTATCTCGTCATAAGCGTTCTGTATCTCCTTGAATTTCTCGGTAGCCAGCCTGACAAAATCTTCATCGAGATCCTGCCCGATAAATCTGTCAGGATGATACTTGGATACCAGATTCCGGTAACACCTCCGGATCTCCTCTATGGAAGCATCCCTTCCGCACCCAAGGACCGCATAGGGGTCCCTGTGGACCCTGGTCCTCTTAAATTCATCATTGGGCCGGGAATTCCCTGAATTCTGCGAAGAGCTGTAGTATCCCCTACCCTGACTCATATAACGGATATTCCTGAAAAGCTGGAAAAAGAAATATACCAGGATCAGGGGAAAGATGAACCTGATCAGCCTGAGAATTATGACCATTAAAGATCCTCTCCCGTAGAACAGATCATGGAACTGTGAAAACCTTCTGCATGACCCACATTATACTCCTTTACCGGGATCCCTGAAGGGAGAAACCAAGAGCTGCCATGCCTTCTTCTACCGCATCAAGATAGGCATCCCTTTCCCATTGAAAAGCCTTGTGCCCTCCCTGAGAAATCTCCATAAAGACCTTCCTTGGGGAACCGCAGGATGCATAGACCTTTTTCCCCTCTTCTGTGGGAACGAGCCGGTCCCTTGTACCGTGAACAAAAAGCACAGGAAAAGTGATATCTTTGAGGTAACAGGCAGTTTGAAAACTGTCCTTTACAACCATATGTATGAGCATTTCAGGCAGGAAGGGACAAAGGGTCTTTATCTCAGAGGCCATGGAAGGGAAAGTGGCTTCGAGGACAAGAAGGACCGGGGTTCTCCGGCTGGCCAGCCAGGCTGCCACAGGTCCTCCAAGGGACCTTCCGAAGATGATGATCCTTCCGGGGGAGATCCCTTTTTCGCCTGTGAGATATTCCCATGCATGAGCTGCATCCATGCGCGCCTGGATCTCTGATATCCTACCCTCGCTCTTTCCCATCCCGCTGTAATCAAAGACAAATATATCGGCGCCGAGCCTGGGCAGGGTTTTTATCAATGCAATCCTGAAGGGGGTGCTGAGATTCCCCCTGTTGCCGTGGCAGACTAAAAGTACAAAGGATGTGGTTTTTTCCACTGGTTCCACATACCAGCCATGAAGCATCCCCCTGTCGCCGGGAAAAAAAACGTCCTCCATGGAAAATTCTGCTATCTCTCCAGGATCATGAAGGATCCTGTCAGGATAGAAGATAAGCCTTTCCAGGTTCCGGACAACCCATATGAGAACTGCAAAGATCACCAGGCCCAGGGGAATTATGAAATAGAGCATGCTTTTCACTTTCTCCTTCAAGAGACCTCAGATATCGACCTTTACAACTCCTTTCCCACCACCCGGGTGGGATAAGAGCTTCAGGGGGTCCACCATCTCTCCGCAGACACATACTCCGAAATGAAGATGGGGTCCCGTTACCCTTCCTGACATACCGGAAAGACCCAGGACATCCCCGCATGCAACCCTTTCTCCCTGCTCCACAGTTATTGAAGACAGGTGGAAATACATGGAGATCACCCTATTCCCATGATCTATGTAAACGCTTTTCCCTGCGAAGTAATGGTCACCGGTAAGAACTACGACCCCCTCTGCCGTGGCCTTCACAGCAGTGCCCGGGGCAGCGCGGAAATCCACTCCTCCGTGGCGGGTACCCGGACGGTCGTTGTAATATCGCCGCTGGCCGTAAGGACTCGTAACATCACCTGACAGGGGCTTCAAAAAGGGAAGCTCCCACATCGTTTCGGATGTGGAGGTCTCAAGAGCTTTTTTTACAAGCTCTCTCTCCCTGGCTATCCTGAACAGCATATCTTCGGGCGGGCTGACCATATTTCCTGGAACGGTGAGCCTCTCCTCGGGATAGGATCTGTCAAGTACCTGGATCTGCCAGCTGAAACCATGATCCACACCCCTGGAACTCAACCTTACAGATAAAAGCTGACTACCCAGGCGCACCATCTTTACGTCCGTTCCCAGGATAAAATCATACTGCCACTTTCCGTCTATCTCACTGGGGGAAGAGAATACACGGTCAGATAACCACGAAAGCTCTATCGACTCCAGCCTTTTATCACTCTGTATCCTTACCAGAAAAGGCTCGCCCTGATATACCTTTTCCGGACACTCGAATTCAAGGGAAGCGGAAGCGCAAGGAACGGGAAAATGTAAAAGGTAAAGCAGAATTGAAAGTTCCAGGATGAGAAAGGTCAAAGGTCTTTTCATCATAAAATCTCCAAAATTCAAACATGTGGTAATGATGATCCATTATAAAACATCAAAAAGGCTCCCCGACAGTCGGGGAGCCTTTTGCAACGATCCTTCGGTTCACCTTTCAAGGGGTGTCCGCAGAACTCTGCCATCTTCCATTCTGAGAACCACTTCGAAAGGAATGGTCCCTGAACTGAGGTATGCATTATCAGCTACCCATAGCAGGAGGGTCCTTTTACCCATGACAGGAATGAAAACACTGCCGTCAGTGGAATTCAGGAACTCCTCCCCGGGAGTGGTCACCAGGATGGCCCAGCGTCCATTTCCGGGAACTGTATCCCATCGGAAATCCCTTTCACTGGTATCCTTGAGGATGACCTCAACGATGTGACCCTGCAGGTTATTGAGATAGGTCCTTATCTTCACATCCCCGTTCCTGTCGCTGCTTATCCTGTCATACTTCCCGACAAAATCCTTCTGGGATTTTTCGAGATACCTTGCCTTGAACTCAATGGAAGGAACAGGTTTTACAGGTAGAGGCCTGACTGGAACCAACTGAAGACCATGTTTTTCCACCTCGAAAGAATAGGTGTTTCCACCGGCGTTCATCAGTGTAACCCTGTAATTTGTCCGCCCCCCCGAAAAGGAACCATTGTCGCTCATCCAGAGCCACAGGACTTCACCTTCAGTTATCTTAAGGTCAAGGCTTCCATTGGGTTCGTTCAGCACCTTGCCATAGTCATCGGTGACGGCCACAAGCCACTTACCATTACCCGGGAGGGTATCCCAGACGCTGTAATCGCCATTGATATTCTCAACCTTCAGGGAAATAATTGTAGTTGATAGACCAGGAGTGAGCTGGATCCCCCAATCAGGTTGCCCATCCTTTTCAAGCCTTTCTGAATCCGAGACATAGTCGTTCTCGAACTGCATGATGTCCGGCAAGCCCGATTTTGCCGTCCCATCAGCCTTGCCGAAGAGGATCGCACCGGGAGCCTGGACATTTACAGGATAGTTGGCCACTTCACCCTGAAGGGTCAATTCACCTTTTCGACTTACAGGTATGATGAACTTTTTGCCGTCAGAATAAACCAGCCTGATCTCGTAGGAAGTATCTCCGGCCTTGACGGAACCGTTATCGGGGATATAAAGTTCATAGATCCCCGGTTCCCTGACCTCGAAATTCACAGATCCGTTGGTACTGTTGAGTATTTCCCCATCTTTGACCACCATGAGGGGCCATTTGCCGTTTCCCGGAAGCGTGTCCCAGACAGAATAACGACCGTCAGTATTGGAAATGGTCATAGAAGAGACCCTGCCCTTATTGCCGACCCTGACACGGATCAGGACATCTTTCTCTCCGTCAGGCATAAGCTGTTCATTCTTGCTTAAAAAATCCTTTTGGGAAAATCCTTCAAGAATCGCCCCCCATTCTCCGGTAATATCCGGGAACTGGGGCTGTATTTCAAGAGGCTTCAGGGCCTGGATAGTCACTTTTGAACTTGTCTCGGATCCATCCACGAATCGGACCGACATGATGTACGTGGCAGTCTGACTTTCAAAAAAGCCGTCATTGGCGGCGTAGACGTTGAAACCGGCACCCAGGATAAAGGGGAGCAATGATACAGACCCTCCCTCGTTGACCACAGAACCCTTGCTGTCCGTTATCAGCAGGGCACCTTCCCCGCTGCCTGGAGATGAATCCCATCGCCTTTTCCCATCTTCCGTCTGGAGCGAAAAGCCTACTATGGCACCGGCACCCGTGATCTGGAGAGAAAATAATGCATCCGGACGGGCATCCTTTGAAAAGGAACCCTCCAGGCCCACCATATCCTCTTTAAGCCCCAGGTATTCAAGGGATTCCATCTTTCCCATGGCAGCCCATGAAGAGACACAGAAGGACAATAACATGACCAGGGTAATAACAATAGTCAGAAGCCCTCTTTTTTTCGACATTTTCATCCCTCACCTTCCTGAGTTTATTCGCGATCATTAATTTACTATATTATAGCAGTAGTCTGAATTTCCTTATCATTTTTCATGAATTTGCATATCTATTGATCTGATAGGCGATAACAGTTTTCAGAATATTGAAGAACAGTCATGACTAATATTTTTAACAACCCTATATTACCCTTTTTTTCTGTTATTTTGCCAAACTTTGTGATAATATTCCTAATTGGCTGTAACACGAACACATGGTAGGAGGGCTCCGGGCAGATGTTCCTTTCCCGGAGTTCGGACAGTGCTTTTCTGTATTTTTCCTACAAGAACAGGCAACTGGAAACAAAGAAGGGAATTCACTAATTGTGCAGGCACAGGGCTGTTGATTTTGATATTTAGTGAAAAATATAACTATATGGTCATGTCCTGGCAGAATACAGGTGTCACATGGCTGTAAGGAGGGGAATCATGGCAAATTCAAGGGAAGAGATGGCG
>JAFGMB010000065.1 GCA_016927765.1 Synergistales bacterium | reverse complement strand
TTCCTTTTATCATTAGCCGCTCAGGGTGGGTAGTCTGAAAAGGGGGCCCTGTGTCCCCTAAGAAGGTGTTTAGGGCTTTTCTTAGCCGGGAAGAGTCAAGGAACGAAAGGGCAAAGCCATCGAAAGATGGCAGCGCAAAGCTCCGGGTCTACAACTCTTTTAGAAAGGGTCATGACAGCCGGGCTGCCGAACCTCTTGTTATCAGATAGGGGAGGTGTCAGAGGTGTTCAGAAAAAGGGATTTGAAATTTACTGTAGGTTTACTCTCTGGTTTTATTGCTGTTACTGTTTTTGCCCTGGTTGCCTATACTACTGAAATTCATTACTTTTATGCTTCCCAGGGAGATCTTGAGGTCATTGTAAGCGCTGATCTGACCGGGCCTGCAGAGGGGACCAGGCCTTCGATTGAATGGATCTCATGCACGGATCCTTCAGATGGATCTGCCCTTAGCTGGACAGGCTTTGGAGATAGTTGGGACATAAGGGGGATCATTATCTCTGCGACTAATAGCGGAGATCTGTTTGTCTACGAGGATGAATGGGTACAGATCGAGAACCCCACAGAATATACAGAATGGCCGGAGAAATGTTTTAAAAGAGGAGGGACACTGCCTGGCGGATACCGGAACCCCTCAGTGACAGGATGGACTGTTGATGTTGCGCCATGTGATTCCGGCGACATCCCGGCAGTTGCTTTAATGCCCATGGATAACTCCTGTAATGATGATTTCTGGGTTTTCAGCATGGATGTTGAGAACTGCTCCAATCTGTGTTCCCTGGATTTAACCTTTTACCTTGACTGTGATGTCTGTGAGGGGGAGGAATATGATATCTGGGAACTGCTCTCAGGGGATGGTTCTTATTGTACCTGGGATCCCCTCGAAGGGGTTTTTGAGAAAAAAGCGGCCATGGTCGGTTATGAATCCACCTTGAGCTGGGAAGCGTCCAGCCAGGATATTGATCTCTGTGACCTGGAGTCAAAGGTTTTCGGAGTTGGTACTATGTCCCAATCCTATATTCTGCCTGAGCCAGGGGCGTGCAATGCCGGGGAAATCGATGGCCTTGGGGACTGGTTGCTCTATCTCGGCAAATGTGATGCCCAGGGAGGAGCAGTCACGGGGTCCTTCGATATTGCCCCTAAACCGAACGACGGACTCCCTCCCGGTGATGTGTTCTATTTCACAGTGGAGCTTGAGGAACCAGGAAATATATGTGAAATTGACCTGTACCTGTACCTGTACCTGGAGGAATGCGCTCTCGACAAGTCGGTCTGGGAATTCCTCGATGGGGCATGGGAAAAACTGGAAGGGAGATTTGCCTGGGAAGTGGCAGGGCCCCTGCCCTGGAGAGTCGGGGATAATGACTATGAATGCCGGCTCCATATCTTTTACCCGCCTCTTTTAGAGGGGGCGTCCATCCTGGATGAAGGCTATGACGAGGATTCGGTCTTTGGGGTTGCCACTGATGAATATTTCCAGGAGGATGACTCGGAGGAACCCGAGGGAGAAGTGGATGACCTGATGAACACCTGTGGTGTGGGGAAATATGGAATGGAGCTTCTTCTTCTCCTGCTGCCCCTGCTGCCCCTTCTCCGCAAGCCCTTCTGATGATGAGCTCCAGTTCCAGGGGAGGCACTTGTCTCCCCTGGAATTGGAGAAAGGTGGCATTAGATTTGATGGGTCGTAAGCCTGTACTTTTTCGGGATCTGCACAGGAGAAAATTCGAGTCAGACCACTAAAAATGAGTCCTAAGGCCTATTACTTTTGGTCCAATAACACTATTCCAGGTGCAGTAAATTGAGGATAATTGAGACAGTATGTTACTTTATCTGAGCACTAATAAGAACAGATGATATTCTAAGGCGCTTGACATATGAAACATCTTAATTTAATATTCCTTATATAGTGCTGATTATTGAATATGGTAAAACGTTATTTATTCTTTCTCATTCTCCACTTTCACCTTTGGTTAGGTAGTTCCTTAACTGGGTTTTCTCCTTCCTTTTACGCAATTCCGGTTTTTCTTCCTCGTAGCTGATCTTCAGTATTTATGTTCAACAAAAATATTGTTTTTTTGGCAGATGGTTTCATCGACTATTATCTGGTCTTTCCAAGGGGAAAGGTCAGTTATGGTTTCCGCTTAAATATCTGCCATTGGAGGGAGGGGGTAGAAAAAGACAGAACACCTTAGATGCGGTTTTTAAAAGGGGAAAAATGGAACGATAAAGGCAAAGCCATCGAAAGATGGCGGCGCAAAGCCTCGGGTCTAAAGCTCATGGGGAAAAGAGCCAGGACAGCCGGGCTGCCGAACCCGGAAGGTAAGACAAAACTTTTTGGGGGAGGTATTAAATTATCATGAAGAAACTTCTTTTAGGATGTCTCGTTCTGGTGTTCACTTTGGGATTTGCTGCAGTGGCTCTTGCTGAACTTGTCCCGGAGGAGATACCCCCTGAGAATGAGACTTACACTTTTGTGAGAGATTTCGTATATCGTTGGCGAGAATGTCAACGATGTACAACATGCGAGTATCAGAATGTTCCGGCAACTTTCTATGTCACCTTTTCCAGGATGGAAGGGGATGCTGATCAGTGGCCTGAACCGCTTTCTAAAACCAATCTGAATACCCTCTATCTTTCTGATCATGACTACAAGTGGATATGTGATGACTGTGCGAGGATGCCCTGTTGGGATCTGGAAGAGGACTGTGTGTGTTACGAACTGTACGGAAATCCGTGCGAGAACATTCCATGTTTAGACAGGCCTAGTCCTCCGTTCTATCTCTACATTTATGAAGAGTATCAGGATTGGGTGACCAAGGTCAAGATAGACGAGACCGAGGATTCGGAAAACGAATGTCAGCCTGGCGAGTTGCTGATGTGCAAGTGCGGTTGTGCAGTTGAAGAGTGTGTTGAGCCTTGTAATGAGTTGGCTGCCAGTGGTGGCTGTTGCCACAGGAACGACGACGATTGTGGTTGGTTCCACCTGCCTTACTACGAGGTTGAAAGGTATGACACCAGGCCAGGTGCCCAGGACTTCTTCTTCGATGTTATCGAGGGAAAGGCAGATTTCGTCGTTCGGAACCGCTGGTACAACTGGGAAGTAGAGGTCTGTGACGAGTGTGAGAACGGTGACGTTACACTTTGGGAAACCTGTGATCCCTGTGATTGTCACTTCAAGGATGCCGAAATAGTAGGCCCGGGATTCTTCAGGATGGACCTCTGCAACTGTGACAACATTGAGAGCATCGAACTTGAAATACTGCTTAATGCTGATACCGAAATGTGTCACGGCGATGACGATGATGACTGTTGTTGTTCAACCATTCAATGTTGTGACGATGATGACTGTGATGACTGTGGTGAGACAGGTTGCCCCGGCCCCTGTGAACCTGACAGGTGGTACGGCATATGGAGATTCGTGGAGTATGACAGCTGTGATCCTGGATGCGGCTGGGAACCTGTTGACAGTGAATTTGTTCAGACCTGCTCCACACCTCTTTGCGGTGGAGAAGAGTGTGAATGCTCCATTAAGTTTTCCTTTGATGGAACCTGCGGAGAAAGCCCCTGTGATCCGGGAAGCCTCTGTGTCCTTGAGTGCGATACCTTCGTAGCGGCCTATAAGGAGTCGGATAACAAAGATGGTCTTTTCTCCGATGGAACATACTGGAAGACAAAGACCTGGGCCTGTGACCTCTGTGAAGATGAATCCATAGGGCTCATGGAGCTTGATAAATGTTGTCTGCCTGGAGACCTGCCTGCAGTGGTGTCAACGGATGGAGCTATTTTTACAATGTTCGATACGGACTATGAGCCCGATGATCCTGAAGTCTGCAGGTTAGAGGTTTGCGGCTACATGAAAACTGATGACTGTGCAGATAAAGAGAACATGGGCGTTTTTCTGGAGAACGGTGAATACTGGCTCGAGTTCCCCGTCACCTGGTCTGATGTAGATGACCTGCCGGGTTATGCGTGCAAGGGATGTGTTCTGGTAACGCTGGATGACCTTGATGGTCTTGGCCTGACGAGTTTTAAGGAACTTATCGGAGAGGTCTGGGGCATTGGACCGAAGGATAACTTCCCGACCGAAGCTCCAGTACCAGGAGACGATGATGACGACAACGACAGCGGTACCGGCGGAGACGGCGACGATGACGATGACAGCAGCGGCGGCGGTTGTAATGTAGGCTTTGCTGCCAGCATGCTTCTGTTCGTTGTTCCTCTGGTCCTTCTCGGAGTGAGGAAATTCTAAGTTAATTAACCACTGAATGGAGCCGGGATATCCCGACTCCATTTTTTTGGATTGTCTTCTGAAATATCAGATTTAAATACTCTCTGAATTTTTCATTCTTCAACATTCTTCTGGAAATGCTTAATGCCTTAGAAAGAAGGGGAGATCATGAAACAAACGCGAATATGGTTTTTAATTACGGTGATCCTCTTCCTGGTTGGGACTGCTCCAGGCATTGTTACGGCTCAGATCCCGGATGGATGGGAAAAGATCAGCAACCCTTCCAATGGTTCCATGGAGCCTGATGGGTTGGAGCAGGGTGGAGATGTTCACAACAGTTACGCCTGGTGCCAGGGGATCCTTGACGGGTATGTCTACGTGGGAAGCAACCGGGATATGCTTTCCGCTCTTTCCATGATAGGCATGCCGACCGATCCTTCCATGATGCCCACGCCGAGCCCGGACATGAGGGCCCGGATCTTCAGGTACAAACTCGATGGTAGCGAACCCTGGGAGCTTGCCTTCATGGAAGACCCCCCGGTGGTGGTATCAGGCGATGAAAAGATAGGTAATGATTTCGGATACAGGGGAATGGAGGTCTTTAAGGCGGCCAGTGATGATGCCCCGGCTCTCTACGTGGTGAATTATCCCATTTTCTATCCGAGAGTGCTCAAGATAGCCACCGGATATGACCCTTCATCTGATGAACCTGTAGAGGTGTTGAGGTTTCAGCAGGGTAGCCTTCGTTCGACAGCTGTCCATGAAGGCCGGCTTTTCATAGGAAATGCCAACCTTGATATCTGGGCGAGCCATAATCCCCAGGAAGTTCCATCCTGTAACCCATTGATCCCCGATGATGCTACCGAGGGGTGGGTTAAGGTGGCAGATTCCTCCGATTTTCCGGGATATAACCCGGACTATTTCAACAACCCAACAGTGCCTGGTGTGTGGGACATGATAAGTTTCAATGGGTTTCTCTATGCTTTTCTTGGTGAGCCCATGGGGGCTCCGGACACGATAGGTTTCCTTGTGTACAAGGGACGTCCTGTTCCATGTTCTGAGCCGGAAGAATGGGAATGGGAAGAGATAGTCGGGCCGGCTGGCAAATTCGGTCCAGGAATGGGTTATTCTCTGAACTTCGGGGCAACACCATGCATCTTCCAGGACCAGGTATACGTGGGGACCTTCACGAACCACCCCTCATGGATGTTGAAACTCTTCGGAGAAGAACCTGATATCATTGATTTTCTGAACAGTGCAGCACCTCCCCAGATCTACAGGTTCGATACCAACGACGATTGGGAGATGGTTATCGGTGATCCCCATACCGTATATGTGGAAGGTCTCGGGAACCAGTTGATATTGCCCATGGGGAATTACAGCGGTGGATTCTATCACCCCCTTCCAGTGATCTTCCCTCCCTACCTGGGTATCGATTTTTCCGGATTGAAGACCTTTAATTTCAGTTTCAACTCTTATATCTGGAGATTAGGGGTTTTCGAAGGAAAGCTCTACTGCACTACCTTTGACCAACGCGCGGGCATGGAAAGGGTCTTTGATTTCATGTTATCCGAAAATCCTGTAATAGCCGGTGTCCTTGGATATATCATTCAGGTCCTGAACCATAACCCAGGTGGTTTTGACATGTACATGACCAGGGATGGAATTACCTGGGAAGGTGTGACAAAAAATGGCTTTGACGACCCCTTCAATTATGGTGGGCGTTCCATTTCAACCTTTGATGAAGGAATGTTCGTGGGCACGTCCAATCCATCCTTTGGCTGCCAGATGTGGGCTTATTCAGGACAGGGTGCTCCTTTGCCTCCACCCATACCTGAAATGAGCTCAACTTCTGGTTTCTACAATGGCTTGAATTACCAAATATCAGTGCTTCCTTGTTCTGGTATCGATAATGGTTCCATCCAGGGCAGGATAGTGGTACCGGACCTTGATATATCTTCTTTCCTCTGGAATAACGTAGATCCTGACCAGGGTGTTTTCTTTCAATTCGAGCTTATGGATAACAGCCTTAATGGGATCTGTGGAGTCCATTTGTGCCTGAACGGTATGTCTGAAACAGAGAGATGGAACATAAGCAATCTCTGGTTGACTTTTGGGGATGGATGGCAAAGCCTTCCTCTTGAATGGTCACAATCTGAGGGAAAATGGAGTGCCTGTGTTGAGATCCCGGTAGATAATGTGAATGCCCTCTTTGGATTAAGCACTCAAGAAGAGATCTTTTCCGGTTCAGAAGAGGGAGCAACAGATGACCAGGATAACAGCGGAGGCGGTGGTGGATGTAATGTGTCCGGCTTATCTTCGGCCGTTATATTGCTCCTGCTTCCTGTAGCAATACTGTTCAGGAAATTGTTCTGAGGATAATTTCCTTAGCAATGAGAGGGGTAGTGCCCCTCTTCCGTTGAGGTTAATGGGTAATTTAACGAAATTACTACCCGGTACTTGACAAAAATGAAATTGGGGTTTATATATATTAACTGAGTGAGAGTTTGTGTTTATCGACAAAGGCAAAGCCACCGAAAGGTGGCGGCGCAAAGCCACGGGTCTAAAACCTTCAGGGGTCATGGCAGCCGGGTTGCCGATTACTAAAGGCGAACCTGTCAGGGCTTCTGGAAGGATATTCCGGAAGCCCTTTGTTTTTGAAACTTGAAAAATGAAAACTTTCCATAGACAAAGGCAAAGCCATCGAAAGATGGCGACGCAAAGCTACGGGTCTACAGCCTTCCAGGGCCATGACAGCCGGGTTGCCGAAAAAAGGTGATCTGCATTTTCATGCCCCG
>JAFGMB010000064.1 GCA_016927765.1 Synergistales bacterium | reverse complement strand
GATGAATTCACTGTGGGATATACTATCGGTAGGCCCAGATGGGGGGTCTGCCCCTTTTCGGATTAGTCTCTGACCGGATCTTTTCGTAGTAGAAATTCACCGATCATGGTAGTTGTTGTTCCAAGTATGATAGAATCAATATTCAAGACAAATTTATAATGGAGAGGCGTTCAAATGGCACGAAATATTACACCGAAAAACCAGGATTATTCACAGTGGTACCTTGATGTCATTAAGGCTTCGGAATTGGCCGACTATGCTCCTGTTAGAGGATGTATGGTTATCAGGCCCACTGGGTACGCTCTATGGGAATCCATTCAGGGGCATTTTGATAAGGGTTTCAAGGATACGGGGCATGTAAATGCCTATTTCCCCCTTCTGATTCCTAATTCTTTCCTCGAAAAAGAGGCTGAACATGTTGAAGGCTTTGCCCCTGAATGTGCAGTGGTAACCCATGCCGGGGGGGAAGAACTGGAAGAACCCCTCATCGTCAGGCCGACTTCCGAAACGGTCATAGGGCATATGTACAGCAAATGGGTACAATCATGGAGAGATCTTCCAATTCTGATCAACCAGTGGTGCAATGTGATGCGTTGGGAAAAACGCCCAAGACTTTTCCTCCGGACTTCGGAATTCTTGTGGCAGGAAGGACATACTGCCCATGCTACCAGGGAAGAAGCAATGGAGGAAACTCTCCGGATGCTTGAAGTTTATCGCTCCATCATGTGCGATATCCTTGCCATCCCTGTAATCGCAGGAGAAAAATCTGAGGGAGAAAGATTCCCTGGTGCAGATAATACCTATACATGTGAGGCCATGATGAGCGATAGGAAAGCTCTTCAGGCCGGGACCAGCCACTTTCTTGGACAGAACTTTGCCAAAGCTTTTGATATAAAATTCCAGAGCCAGAACCTGGAGGTAGAGTATGCCTGGACCACAAGTTGGGGTGTTTCTACAAGGCTTATCGGTGCCTTGATAATGACCCATTCCGACGATGATGGACTTATTCTTCCGCCAAGAGTTGCCCCTGTTAAGGCAGTCATTCTGCCGATCAGCACCTCAGATGTAACCTTGAATGAAAAACTTCTCCCCATGGCCAGGGAAATAGAAGAAAAACTCAACAAGGTACTGGGTGGGAAATTTGTAAAAGTGGATACCCAGTTCCACATGAGACCAGGTGAAAGATTCTTTACCCACCTTCAGAAGGGTGTGCCATTACGTCTGGAACTTGGAGAGAAGGAACTCGATGAAAGCTGCCTGATGGCAGTCCGCAGGGATACTTCAGAAAAAAGAGCTCTTGCTATTGATGCCCTGGAAGTCCTCGTCCCTCAATTACTTGAGGATATTCAGAAGAACCTGTTCAATAGGGCTTTAAAATTCAGGGAAGAGAACACCTTTTCTGTATCTACCCTTGAGGAGTTCAGGAAAATATTTGAGAACTCCGGCGGTTTCGTAAGAGCCTATTTCGCTGGGGGAGCTGAAGAGGAAAAAGCAATAAAGGAGATCGGCGGGGTCACGGTACGTTGTTTCCCTCTTGAAGACAATTCTACGGGCAAATGCTTCTTTACAGGCAAAGAGGGAGCAAGGCTTGCAATATTTGCAAAATCCTATTAGATCTTCATAATATCTCTGGCATCGGGAAGAGGCCCTGAAAGGGGCCTCTTTTTTTTTAATGCAGGTCTTTTTCTGGTTCTGAAGGATATTACGAGAACTGCATTATAGGTATAAAATTACATCACGCTCGTGACGTGATGGGATGAAAGGAGGAAATTGTAAATGAGTGGAAAGCTGATCCTTCTTTCCGGGCCGTCTTGTGTTGGGAAGGGTCCACTTACCAGGAAATTAACCCTTTTCTTCCCTGAGATATGCACAGAATGGAGGCATCTTACTCTTTTCAACAGTCGCTCTCCCCGTCCTGGTGAGGTGGAAGGCAGGGATTATCATTTCAGATCCAGGGATGAGATAGACAGGCTGAGAAAAGATCCTGAATTCAGGGTCTTTGAGGTCAGGGCTGATCTCCAGGCTCTTTATCTTCAAGATGTCAGGAAAAATCTTGCAGAAGGGGACCTGTATTTCGAGGGCAATCCTTTTGTAGGTTCTTATCTGCTCGATATCGCAGTGAAGGAAAATATCGAGTCCCTGAATGTTTTTCTATCCCCACTGTCCATGAAGGAGCTCCGTTTTCTCAAGTCACAGTCCCCTTCATTGGATCTTCCGTCTTTGATAGCTGATGTGATGAGGAGAAAACTTCTTCGCAGGACATTACTACAGAAAGGGATAATCTCCCTGCCTGACCTGGAGGATGTTGAAAAGCGTGCGGGAAGTGCTTACATGGAAATGAAAGAAGCCTGGAAATTCCAGGCCGTAATTCCCAACCATGATGGAGAAGATAGTGAAAATTGGAACGCCTTTTATTACCCGATAGGGGACGCATGGAGAGCGATGATATCTTTCAGGGATTTCCTGCTTGGAAAAGGAGGTCCTGAAATTGAAAAGTGGGAACGGGACCTGTTACCATAGGATAACAACTGCTTTGGAGCACTGTTTCCGCTCATAGTGAAATTGATGTGATATTTTCACGGGGAGGCGGAGCAACTATACCTCCACCATCCCCGGGAACTTATGATCACTTCTGATAAAGGAAACATGCCACAAAATGATCTGACCCGTTGTCATCGAACAAGGGCTCTTCCATTTTGCATCTTTCCATGGCAAAGGGGCACCTTGTGTGAAATCTGCATCCCGAAGGGGGGGTAGCCGGAGAAGGTACGTCTCCTTCAAGAATGACCCTGTCACTTTTCCTTCTGGGGTCCGGGACAGGTATGGCAGAGAGCAGTGCTTTGGTGTACGGATGAAGTGGATTGTCAAAAAACTCCCTTTTATGGGCGAGTTCAACGATCTTTCCAAGATACATTATGGCGATCCTGTCCGATATATGCCTTACCACTGAAAGATCATGGGAAATAAACAGATATGTAAGTAGCATTTCTTCCTGAAGGTCTTTCAGCAGGTTAAGGACCTGGCTCTGAATGGAAACGTCCAGGGCGGAAACTGGTTCATCGCACACCACGAACCTTGGTTGCAGGGCGAGAGCCCTGGCAATGCCTATCCTTTGTCGCTGCCCGCCCGAGAATTCATGGGGGTATCTGAACCTGTGTTCAGGTCGTAATCCGCATTTCTGCAGCAGTTCTGCCACGTATTCATCAAGTTCCCTGCCCTGATAAAGACCATAATACCTTACTGCTTCTCCCACAATATCTCTCACATTGATCCTTGGATTAAGACTGCCATAAGGATCCTGGAATATTATCTGCATATTCCTTCTCACTTTTCCCGGTTCTTTTTTCAGGAGTTTCCCCACCTCTTCTCCCCTAAAATGAACCTGCCCTTCTGTTGGTTCCAGTAGATGAAGCAGTGTCCTCCCCGTAGTGGTCTTACCACAACCTGACTCACCCACAAGCCCCAGGGTTTCTCTCTCCCTTACAAAAAAAGAAATATCATCTACGGCACGAACGTTCCCTACGGTTTTTTTGAAGACCCCTTTCCTGATGGGGAAATATTTCTTCAGATTGGTGACTGTGAGATACTCGGATCCTGGCTCAATCATCAGATTCACCTGCTTTGGGACCATGGTTCTCGAAAAGCCAGCACCGGACTTTTCTCCCTGATTCAAGGATATACAGAGGCGGGTCTTCGGATCTGCATTTTTCAAAACAGTGAGGACAACGATTGTGGAAACGGCATCCGGGAGGGAAATTAAGTGGATTGGGTACAACTCCTTCTATTACATCAAGTCTTTTCCGATCCTCATTGATCCTGGGTATGGATCTGAGCAACCCCTGGGTGTAGGGATGTTGAGGTGAGCTAAAAAGTGGTATGACTTCAGCTTCCTCTACTACTTTCCCGGCATACATTACCACAACTCTCTGAGCGGTTTCTGCGATGACCCCAAGGTCATGGGTGATGAGCATAATTGCTGAATTGAATTCTTTCTTGAGATTGTTCATGAGATCAAGTATCTGGGCCTGGACTGTTACATCAAGGGCTGTTGTAGGTTCATCGGCAATAAGAAGCGAAGGATTGCATGCAAGGGCCATGGCTATCATTGCTCTTTGTCTC
>JAFGMB010000063.1 GCA_016927765.1 Synergistales bacterium | reverse complement strand
CTGATCGGTGAATGCGGTATCAGGCCTGAGTTCGTTGTAAGCACCGAGCCGACTTCCTGCAAAATACACAGGGGACAGAGGGGAAGGATGGAAATAAAGGTGGAAACCCGGGGGCTCAGTTGCCACGGTTCTGCTCCAGAGAGAGGGGATAATGCAATTTACAAGATGGCCCCTATTCTGGCAGAATTAAGGGCCCTCAACGAGAACCTGCGATATGACCCTTTCCTGGGGAAGGGAAGCCTTGCAGTATCCGAAATTTTTTTCAGTTCCCCCTCCCGGTGTGCGGTAGCTGATGGATGTGCCATATCCATAGACCGTCGGCTCACCCAGGGAGAAACAATGGATTCTGCTCTACAGGAGATAAGGAACCTTCCTTCTGTAAAAGAAATGAAAGCCCGGGTTTCCATGTACAGCTATGACAGGCCTTCCTATACCGGTCTGGTCTATCCAACCGACTGTTATTTCCCTACCTGGGTCATCGAAGAAGACCATGAAGTGTGTCTTGCCCTTTCTGAGAGCTACAGGACACTTTTCGGGCAGGAACCAGTTATAGACAAATGGACTTTTTCAACCAATGGAGTTGCTATCATGGGGCGATTCGGGATACCCTGCATTGGTTTCGGCCCGGGGCATGAAGATCAGGCCCATGCCCCTAATGAAAGAACGTGGAAAAATGAGCTGGTCATGGCTGCCGCCATGTATGCCGTGATCCCTAAAATCTATGTTGAAAATTACGCCCCCGGGCGATCTGGAGAATAAGCAGGAGGTAAAAGACAATGAAAACAATATTCAGAGGAAAAGATTTTATTACCCTGGAAAGCTGGACCAAAGAGGAGATAGATACCCTTCTTGATGTTTCCTACGAACTCAAGAAAGATTTTGCCATGGATCGACCGACCCATTATCTGCCCAACAAGACTGTTTTCCTCATGTTCTTTGAACAGTCCACCAGGACGAGGAATTCCATGGAAGCCGGTATAACCCAGCTTGGAGGTCATGGACATTTCCTTGATACAAGCACCATGCAGGTTTCTCATGGAGAGGTGGCCAAGGATACAGCTGTCATATTATCCAGGATGGGTCATGCCATTGCATGCCGACATTGCATATGGGAAGTGGGGAACAAATATCTGAACGAAATGGCCAGATGGTCTCATGTGCCTATAATCAACATGCAGGATGATCTCTATCACCCCTTGCAGGGTATTGCGGACCTGATGACAATTCAGGAAAAAAGGGGACGAAACACGAAAAACATCAAGGTGTCTGTAATTTGGGCCTATGCTACTACCCACAAGAAACCTGTTTCAGTGCCAGTGACCCAGGCTCTTCTTTTCCCCAGATATGGAATGGATGTTACCCTGGCTTACCCCGAAGGGTATGAACTTCCTGACTGGGTCATCGAGAAAGCCAGGGAAAATGCCCTTGAGAATGGCGGCAGTCTTAGGATAACCCATGATCAGGAAGAGGCCTATCGGGATGCTGATGTGGTATTTCCCAAGAACTGGGGAAGTTGGTTCAAAAATCCAAGTACTGAAGTAGTGGATGATACCCTTGAGGCTAACAGGCAGTGGAAATGTACCGAGGAAAGGATGAACCTTACAGCCAGGGATTCTCTTTACATGCATGCCCTTCCTGCTGACCGTAAGAACGAAGTTGTGGATTCCGTTATAGATGGTCCCCACTCAGTGATCTATGATGAGGCCGAGAACAGGCTGCACACGGCAAAAGCAGTGATGGCACTGACCATGGGAGGAAGATGACAGGGGAGGTGGTCAAGGGGTTCTGTGTTGTTGATCAGGAATACATCAGAGATGGGAAGAAAAAATTCTGAAAAGGGATGGTGAAAGAAAGTGAAGCTTTCGAAAGTACTTGTTGTTCTTATGCTGGCCGCATGCCTTGCAATATCGGCTTTTGTCCCAGCCATGGCTGCAGACAGGAAACCCGGGGAATTCAAGATCGTCCTTCTCCTGCCCGGTCCAATTAATGATCAGAGCTGGAATGCTACGAACTACAGCGGGCTCGTGGCTTGCAATGAGGATCTTGGTACCAGAATGGAATATGTTGAGAACGTACAGGCCAGCGATTTTGAATCCACTTTCAGAAATTACGGCGAAAGGGGATATGACCTGGTGATGGCAGCTGGAACCCAGTTCGATGAGGCTGCAAACAGGGTTGCTCCCAATTATCCCGATACGACTTATTGTGTTGTCAATGGAATGGTTTCTTCCGGACCTAACGTACGTCCTATCCTACCCAAGGAATATGAGGGAAGTTATCTTGCCGGTATCGTTGCAGGATATACCACGAAAAACGGCAAGATAGGAATTGCTGGAGGATTCCCCAACAAGCTTATGATAAGGCTCCTCAATACCTATGAATACGCAGCCAGGATAGGAAGCCCCGAGCTTAAGGCAATAAGAGCCTATGCAAACTCATGGAGCGATGTAGCCCTGGGTAAGCAGATGGCCAGCTCCATGATAGACAAGGGTGCTGATGTTCTTTTCTTCTACGCCAATCAGGTTGGACTTGGAGCCATCCAGGCTGCCAAGGAAAAAGGGGTCAAATTCGTAGGTTTTGCGAGTAACCAGAACGACATTGCTCCTGGAACCGTAGTGGCAAGCGTGTTCTTTGATTTTGCCGAGATGTATAAATGGGCAGTAAGTAACTTCATGGAAGGAAAACTGGAACCCAAGGTCAACGAAGTCGGAGTTGCAGAAGGGATAGTCAAGGTGGCATTCTCCGATGAAGTTTCGGAAGAGGTAAAAGGCTATGTAAAACAGGCCGAAGAGGCTATTGCCACAGGAACTCTTCTTAAATTCGCATCCCAGTTCCCTGAATCCCTGCAATAGTAGGGGACCAGGAGCTTCGGGGGAAGCTCGAAGGGCTTCCCCCCTCTTTTTTCTGATCTTTGACAGTGAGGATTGTTATGGACATTGATCATGCAGTTTCATTGAAGAATATCACAAAATCTTTCCCGGGAACCCTGGCTAATGACAGAGTTTCCCTCACTGTGGATCCAGGGGAGGTCCTTGCTCTTCTTGGAGAAAATGGTGCTGGAAAGACAACCCTGATGAAAATACTCTATGGTATGTACCAGCCTGATGAGGGGGAGATCTTTATCAGCGGTCGCCAGGTATCGATAAGGTCCCCCCACGACGCAATGTCTTACGGCATCGGCATGATCCATCAG
The DNA here is from genome assembly GCA_016927765.1 of Synergistales bacterium. Taxonomy (GTDB): domain Bacteria; phylum Synergistota; class Synergistia; order Synergistales; family JAFGMB01; genus JAFGMB01. The sequence goes on along the minus strand of JAFGMB010000063.1, from coordinate 978 downwards.
CATTTTATGCTTATTCCAGTTCATACTGTGGTTGAAAATATTGTCCTGGGATTGAGATCCCATTCCGGGAAATCGAACAATATAAACGAAGCGGCAGATGAGATCTCAAGTCTTGGCAGAAAATACGGGCTCGAGGTTGACCCCTATGCCCTTGTAAGGCAACTACAGGTGGGGATGCAGCAGAGGGTGGAGATACTGAAGGCCCTTTACAGGGGAGCGAGGGTCCTAATAATGGATGAGCCTACTGCTGTACTGACACCCCGGGAAACCGCGAGATTGTTTGAATTTGTAAGGGAGTTTACAGGTGCCGGACATTCAGTGATCTTTATTACTCATAAGCTTAACGAAGTGATGGAAATAGCAGACAGGATCACCGTCATGAGAGACGGCACAGTAGTAGGTTCTTTAAGAAGAGAAGAAGCTGACGAACAGGTCCTTGCGAGAATGATGGTGGGAAGGGATCTCGCCCTTACTACGGGGGACAGAGACAGGCTTCCCGGGACCAATGTTGTTCTGGAGGTAAGGGATCTTTCGGTGAAAGGTGCCAGAGGCAATATGGTTCTTGAAGGACTCTCCTTTGATGTTCGTGAAGGGGAGATCTTCGGAATAGCCGGTGTGAGTGGAAACGGCCAGGAAGAACTTGCGGAGACCCTGTGTGGCTTACGGAATGTGGAATCTGGTGGGATATTTCTCTTGGGTCGGGACATTAGCAACTTGAATCCCCTGAGCATGATAAATGAGGGAATTGGTTATATTCCCGCTGACAGACATCTTGAAGGGCTTGTCCTGGATATGTCAGTGGAAGAGAACCTGGTTCTCAAGAACCAGGAGGATGAGATTTATTCCAGAAAGGGAATACTGGATTGGCAGGAAATACGTTCCCTTGCCAGTGAAAAGGTCGCTTCCTTCTCCATTAAGACACCTTCAACGGTTACAAAAGTCAAGGCCCTTTCCGGTGGCAATCAGCAGAAGGTGGTG
>JAFGMB010000062.1 GCA_016927765.1 Synergistales bacterium | reverse complement strand
GTAAAAAGGTTTCCGCTTTTCTGAACCATCTGGCGGAGTAGTATCCTGCCTCCCCATCAATAACATTCAAATTCATGATCAGGAAGGGCCGGGCGCAATGCCCGGCCCTTCTTCTGTTCCGGAGGCTGTTTTAAGGAATGGGATATCTTGTACTCCAGATATGGAGTCATTATAATGAATCTATTCCATATATGGAGGGTTCCTGATGAAATGTCCTGAGTGTGGTGCCATGGAGACTCGTGTGATCGAAACCCGGACTGCTGATGAGGGGCGGATCGTTCGAAGGCGAAGGGAGTGCCCGGCATGCCTGGCCCGATTCACCACATATGAGAGAGTAGAGGAGAAACGGGTCATCTGGGTTCTGAAGAAGGACGGCAGAAGAGAGGCCTTCGACAGGTCCAAGCTGCTGAGGGGCATCAGCCATGCCTGCGAAAAACTCCCCGTATCACTTGAACAGCTTGAAGAGGTGACCTGCAGGATAGAGGATCGTATCAGGACTCTCGGGTACGGAGAGGTACCTGTAAAGGAGATCGGGGACCTTGTCATGAAGGAGCTTCGAGAACTCAACCAGGTAGCCTATGTCCGCTTCGCATCGGTATACAGGGAATTTACTGACCTTGAAAGTTTCCAGAAGGAGATAGCAAGGCTTGCGGCAGAAAGATCTGGCAACAGGAACTGAGAAGAACAGGACCATTCTTTCATCCCAGGCAAGAGTATCTATTACAAAGGGAGGCATAGCGGTATGTCTGTAAAAATGGAATTTCTCCGCGAGGAAGTGCAGAGACTTAAAGATGAAGGTCTTTATACCAATATCAGGACTCTGGAAAGCCCACAGGGTCCCTGGGTGGATATCGGTGGAAAGAAATATCTCAACATGTGTTCCAACAATTACCTCGGGCTTTGCAGCGAACCGAGACTCTGTGAAAAGGCCATAAGGTATATCGAACTCTACGGAGTCGGCCCCGGGGCAGTAAGGACAATTGCGGGGACCATGTCGATCCACCTTGAACTGGAGGAGAAACTTGCCGCCTTCAAGGGGACAGAGGCTTCTATCCTTCTCCAGTCGGGTTTCACGGCGAACCTGGCAGCAATTCCGGCCCTTGTCAACAAGAACGACCTCATCTTCAGTGATGCCCTTAACCATGCTTCCATCATAGATGGCTGCAGACTGAGCGGAGCGAGGATAATCCGCTATGGCCATTGTGACCCCAGGGACCTGGAAGCAAAGCTCAAGGAGCACCAGCAGCATGAGGGTAAAAAGCTTGTTATCACTGACGGGGTCTTTTCCATGGACGGAGATGTGGCCCCCCTTCCGGAACTCGTTGAAGTGGCTGAAAGATATGGTGTCATGGTAATGGTGGATGACGCCCACGGAGAAGGTGTTCTCGGCCGAGGTGGAAGAGGTATCGTGGACCATTTCCAGCTTCACGGCAAAGTAGATGTTGAAGTAGGTACTCTATCCAAGGCTTTCGGTGTGGTAGGAGGTTTCATTTCAGGATCCAGGGACCTCATAGAGTACATGAGGCAGAAAGCAAGGCCCAATCTGTTCAGCAGTGCCCTTACTGTGCCGGATGTGGGTGCCTGTATTGCGGCCGTAGAGATCCTCGGGGAAAGTGACGAACTGGTCCAGAAGCTCTGGGAAAACGGCAGGTACCTAAAAAAGGAGCTCAAGGGACTGGGTTTTGATACCGGCAAAAGCGAGACGCCCATCACACCTGTTATCATAGGTGATGAAATGACTTCAAAAAAATTCAGTGCCCGGCTTTTCGAAGAATCTATCTTCGCGGGTGCCATAGCTTTTCCGACCGTTCCCCGGGGAACGGCGAGGATAAGGGTCATGGTCTCCGCCGCTCACTCGAGAAAGGACCTTGATTTTGCGGTGGAGAAATTTGCACTGGTGGGCAGGGAACTGGGGATCCTGTGATCACTGCCCCTTTGTATCCCAGGCAGGACATGGTCAGATCATTCTTCAGAATAGGTAAATTTACTTGATTGAATGAAAGGCAGTTAGTGTATAATTATATCCGACTTTCAGCGTATTTACTTTCTTGAAGGAGGGGAAATGTTAATGAAGTTAAGGAATGTGTTACTAGGGGTGTTACTTGTAATGGTAATGGCAGGTATGGCTTTTTCCGCCGATGTCATCAAGATCGGCGTATACGAGCCGATGACCGGCCAGATGGCTTTTGGTGGTCAGCTTACCGTGGATGGTATCAAGCTTGCCCAGGAACAGGCTCCCATGGTTCTTGGTAAGAAGGTGGAGCTTGTAATAGTGGATAACAAGTCCGATAAGGTCGAGGCTGCCAATGCCGTTAAACGCCTTATCGAAAAGGAGAAGGTAGTAGCCATAATCGGCAGTTATGGTTCATCCCTCTCCATGGCCGGCGGAGAAGTGGCAGAACAGGCCGGTATCCCGGTGATAACCGACTCAGCCACCAATCCACTGGTGACCCAGGGAAAGAAGTATTATTTCCGCATGTGCTTTATCGATCCTTACCAGGGTGCTGCTGCTGCCACCTTCGCCTACAACAATATGGGTTCCAGGAAGGCAGCTCTTCTTCTTGACGTGGCACAGGATTACTCGGTGGGGCTTGGCAAGTTCTTCAAGGAATCCTATTCCAAGCTTGGCGGAGAGCTTATTCCCGATTACAAATACCAGTCCGGAGACCAGGATTTCACAGCTCAGCTTACCGACATGATAAGCAAGGGCGCTGATTTCCTTTTCATCCCATCCTATTTTGCAGAGGGAGCCATTGTCATCAAGCAGGCCAGGGAGCTTGGTTTTGAAGGAGCTATCATGGGCGGCGATGCCATGGATAACCCTGATTTTGTCAAGATAGCAGGAGATGCTGGCGAGGGATTCCATTTCACCACCTTCCCCTATGCCCCGGAGATGCCTGATATGAACCCTGTAGCCCAGAAGTTCACCGAACTCTGGATCGCGAAATTCCCAGACAGCCCTCCCAATGCGAATTCAGCCCTTGGTTATGACTGCTACATGTTCGTAAGGGATATGATCGAAAAGGCAGGGACCACCGATTCTGAAAAACTTACCGAAGCTTTTGCATCCGCCAAGGACTGGCCCGGTGTTACCGGTCTGACAACCATCAACGAGACCCACGATGCTGAGAAGCCGGTTGGTATCAAGGCTATCAAGGATGGCAAACAGGTTTACGTTGCTTCCATTCAGCCTGAACTTTAATCTTTTTCAGATCCGACAGAACCCTTTAGAAAAGCTTATTTCTGAAAAATAAATCCATGCAAAGAGGGAGGATCCACTCCCTCTTTGCACTGTTATTGTGAGGGGTGTGCGATCACAAAATGACTTTAACCATGTTCGTTCAACACTCGCTCAACGCTCTAACCCTGGGAAGCCTCTATGCGCTGATAGCCATTGGTTATACCATGGTTTACGGAATACTCAGGCTTATCAACTTTGCCCATGGTGACGTTTTCATGTTGGGTGCTTACTTTATATTCTATGCGGGAGCTCTTCTTCATCTTCCGTGGATGGTCGGGGTTGTTCTCGCAATAATCCTGACTTCCTTCTGCGGGGTCCTGGTCGAGAGGGCGGCTTACAGACCCCTTAGGGATGCACCAAGGATATCAGCTCTTATCAGTTCTATCGGTGTTTCCTTTTTCATTGAAAATCTTGCCATCGTGATCTTTACAGGTGTTCCCAAGCCGGTTGTGCGGCCTTCATGGCTTGTCTCCATCATCAAGTTCCATGGAGTGAGGATCCTTCCTCTGACCATTGTGGTCCCGCTGATCTGTCTCGGACTTGTGGCGGGGCTGCTTTTTATTGTCTACAAGACAAAACCGGGTCTTGCCATGAGGGCTATATCGAAAGATATCGAGACTACCAGGCTTATGGGAGTGTCCGTTAACAAGATCATATCCCTCACCTTCGGTATCGGTTCGGCCCTTGCGGCTGCATCGGGAATAATGTGGGCTTTGCGTTATCCCCAGATCCAGCCTCTGATGGGACTTATTCCAGGACTGAAGGCTTTCATCGCCGCTGTCGTAGGAGGAATAGGTTCGATCCATGGAGCTGTTATTGGAGGAATGCTCCTTGGTTTTGTGGAGATAATGATAGTAGCATTTTTCCCTGCCCTTTCCGGATACAAGGATGCTTTTGCTTTTATCCTCCTTATAGTTATCCTGCTTCTTAAACCTACAGGCCTCATGGGCGAGAAGATTGAGGAGAAAGTATGATGGGCGATCGTATTCGAAATCACACTCTTACCTTGGTTGCCATATTTGGTCTTGCAACGTTTCTATGGTGGGCTAACGGGAATTTTGACGGATACAAGATCCAGATAATGAACCTCATAGCCATCAATGCCATTCTGGCTGTCAGCCTCAACCTGATCTATGGTTTTACGGGGATGTTCTCCCTAGGCCATGCAGGGTTCATGTGCGTGGGAGCCTATGTCAGCTCCCTGCTTATTCTTCCAGCCTCTCAAAAAGAGGCCATTTACATCCTGGAACCGATAATTGCTCCCCTGCATGCCGCACATGCACCCTTCGTAGTTGCAGTTCTGCTTGGTGGAGTAGTGGCAGCAGTGTTCGGTCTTCTTATAGCTCTTCCTGTCCTCAGGCTTGGAGGGGATTATCTCGGGATAGCCACCCTGGGTTTTGGGGAGATCATAAGGGTCTTTGCAAATAACCTGGTCCCCATAACCAACGGTGCCCTGGGTCTCAAGGGGATCCCCGGATATGCGAATCTATGGTGGAACTATGGTTTCATGCTTTTCACCTTTTACGTTATCATACGGATCGTCAACAGTAATTTCGGTAATGCCCTCAAGGCGATAAGGGATGATGAGGTGGCAGCCAAGGCTATGGGAATAGACACTTACAGATACAGGGTTACCTCCTTTACCATCGGGGCCTTCTTTGCCGGTATCGGAGGGGCCCTTCTGGCCAGTCTTCTGACAACCATCGATCCCAAGATGTTCCTTTTCGTCATGACCTTCCAGGTCCTGATGATAGTCGTCGCCGGAGGATTGGGTTCTATCACGGGGAGTATTATAGGTTCAGTGGTAATAACCATCCTTCTTGAGTGGTTAAGGTTCGTTGAGAACCCCATTATTATCGGCAGTTTCGAGATACCCGGTATCCCTGGGATGCGTATGGTCATTTTCTCACTCTCTCTTGTCCTGATCATACTTTTCAGGCGAGAAGGCCTGATGGGTATGAGAGAACTGACCTGGGATACCCTGTTAAGCCCTTTCGGAAAAAGGGGTGATGTGGAATGAGCGAAAGAAATATCATACTTAAAACCCCTGGTCTTACCATGAGATTCGGAGGGCTGACTGCAGTCGATAATTTTGATATCGAAGTACAGGAAGGAAGAATAGTGGGCCTTATCGGTCCCAATGGAGCTGGTAAGACCACCTGTTTCAACATGATAACCGGTTTCTACAACCCTTCTGAAGGTAATATCTACTTCTATGATGAAGATATCACGGGACTGCCCACACACAAGGTCTGTGCCAAGGGGATCGCAAGGACTTTTCAGAATATCCGGCTTTTCTACAATGAAACGGTGCTTCAGAACGTTATGATAGGAGCCCACCTTCGCCAGAGATCTTCCTGGTGGCAAGCGCCCCTGAACCTTCCTTCATTTCTCAGGGAAGAGAAGGAGATCAGTGATAAGGCCATGTTCCTCCTTGAAAAAGTAGGGCTCTCGGATCTTGCAGGAGAAAAGGCCAACAGCCTGCCTTATGGAGAACAGCGGCGCCTGGAGATCGCCAGGGCACTGGCGACCCAGCCGAAGTTCCTACTGCTCGATGAGCCGGCTGCCGGGATGAACCCCCAGGAATCCTGGGAACTCATGCATTTCATTCAGAAGACCAGGGAAGACTTTGACCTCACCATCCTTCTGATCGAACATGATATGAAAGTGGTTATGGGAGTATGCGAGCATATCTGGGTGCTCGATTACGGCAAGCTTATCGCTGAAGGGCCTCCCGAAGAGATCCAGGCAAACCCCAAGGTCATAGAGGCTTATCTTGGAGAGGAGTATCTGGAAAATGCTTAAGGTTGAGGACCTTCACGTTTACTACGGTGGCATCCACGCGGTCAAGGGCATTAATATCCAGGTCCCGAAGGGCAAGATAGTAACCCTTATAGGGGCCAATGGCGCAGGCAAAAGCAGCACCATACGCGCTATCGCAGGACTTATCAAACAGGCCAAAGGCCATATAAACTACAACGGCAATCATGAGAGCAGGGATATCCTGGGTTTGAAGCCCGAAGATATCGTATGCAGGGGTATAGTCATGTGCCCGGAAGGAAGACGGATCCTTCCCCATCTTACTGTCCTGGAAAACCTGATGCTCGGTGCCTATACGCGGAATGACAGGGAAGGAATAAAAAAGGACCTGGAGTGGGTGTATGATCTTTTCCCCAGGCTAAGGGAACGGACCTGGCAGAAAGGCGGTACCCTTTCAGGAGGGGAACAGCAGATGCTCGCGGTAGGCAGGGCTTTAATGAGCGACCCGGAAGTCATAATGATGGACGAGCCTTCCCTTGGGCTTGCCCCCCTGCTGGTAAAGGAAGTTTTTGAGATCATCGAGCAGATAAATTCGGAAGGCAAGACAGTTCTACTGGTGGAACAGAATGCCTTTGCCGCTCTCAAGATAGCTCATTATGCCTATGTCCTTGAAGTGGGCAGCATAGTGCTTGAGGGGAATGGAGCTGCACTGCTTGAAGACCCCAGGGTAAAAGAGGCCTATCTCGGCGGATGAAATGATCCCGGGTGGAAATATTCAACTTTTGGTGGGGCCGGGTTATTCCGGCCCCG
>JAFGMB010000061.1 GCA_016927765.1 Synergistales bacterium | reverse complement strand
ATATGAATGTTGATTTCTCTCCCTATGAGGGGATGAAAGTCAAGGGTCAGGTAGAAAAGACGTTCTCCCGGGGAAGGTTGATAGTGAATAAAGAGGAATTCCTTGGGGAAAAAGGGAACGGTCGTTTTCTGAAACGTACACTGCAATAAGGGCCGGAAAGGGGTTTATGGATCAATTATGTCTATTTTTCTGGAAAAAGCCGAAGCATACAGGGAAGATATGGTTCGATTCCTCTCGGAACTGACAAAAATACCCAGTTACTCCGGGAAGGAACGAGATGCGGTAGAGATGGTAAGGAGAAAGATGGAGGACTTGGGTTTTGCCGATGTCCATGTAGATGGCCTTGGCAATGTCCTGGGAAGAGTTGGATCAGGAGAGCGTATCATTGCCTTTGATGGACATCTGGATGTGGTGGACCCCGGGAACCGGGAACTTTGGGAGAAGGAACCCTTTTCCGGTTTTGTGGATGACCAGTGGGTCTATGGAAGAGGAACAGTGGATCAGAAATCCGGCTTTGTTGCAGCTCTTTATGGAATGAAGATCCTTAAGGAGCTGGGATGTCCTCCCGGGATTTCCCTTTATCTCGTGGGTTCGGTGATGGAGGAAGATTGTGACGGGCTTTGCTGGAAATACATTGTCCAGGAGACCGGACTAAAGCCTGACACCCTTGTAGTCACAGAGCCATCAGACCTCAAGATAATGAGGGGTCAGAGAGGTAGAGTAGAATTCAAGATCGTCGTCAAGGGTAGTTCTGCCCACGCAAGCATGCCTGAAAAGGGGGACAATGCCGTTTATAAGATGTGCAGACTTGTCATGGCCATTGAATCCCTTGATAGGGAACTTTCCGGTGAACCTCCCCTCGGAAAGGGTTCAGTGGTAGTTTCTTCCATCGATTCTCTTGCCCCATCGCTAAATGCAGTGCCGGATCACTGTGAAATATACATCGATCGCAGGCTCACATCAGGGGAGAGCAAGGAAACGGTTTTTTCCCAGATCAAGGATATCCTGAATAGAATCGGTATCCAGGGACACATTGTAGAACAGACCTTTGATGGTTCAAGTTACAGGGGGGTAAGCTTTCCCATGGAAAAATATTACCCTTCCTGGCTCCAGGATGAGAACAGCAGGGAGGTACTAGCAGCCAGGAAGGCTTATCTTGATGTATTTCATGGATCCCCTGATGTGGATTGCTGGAAATTCAGCACCAATGGTACTGTTGCAAAAGGTTTCTTCAATATACCCTGTATCGGATTTGGCCCGGGAGACCCAGGTATGGCTCATGTGCCCAATGAACGGGTTAACATCTCAGATCTGGTAAAAGCTTCTGCATTTTATTCGGCCCTGCCGTTCTTTCTTGACGGCAAGGGACAAACTGATCCTGGTAAAGAGTAAAGGAGGCCTGATAAGGATGAACGGGAGGATGCTGACAGACATAGAGATCGCCCAGGCGGCGCAGATGGAGCCCATAGCGGAAATAGGGAGGAAGCTCGGGATAGGTGAAGAGGAGCTTGAGCTTTACGGGAGGTACAAGGCAAAGGTGAGCTTTGACCTGTGGGAGAGGGTGAAGGACAACCCGGAGGGCAAGCTCATCCTGGTGACGGCCATAACGCCCACGCCAGCGGGAGAGGGAAAGACCACCACCACAGTGGGACTGGGCCAGGGACTGGCGAAGATAGGCAAGAAGAGTGCCATAGCCCTGAGGGAACCCAGCCTGGGTCCCAGCTTCGGGGTGAAGGGAGGGGCAGCCGGAGGAGGCTATTCCCAGGTAGTGCCCATGGAGGACATCAACCTTCATTTCACCGGAGACATCCACGCAGTGTCCACCGCCCACAATCTTCTGAACGCCCTTCTGGACAACCACCTGCACCAGGGCAACGAGCTTGGCATAGACCCCAGGCGAGTGGTACTGAGGCGAGCCATGGACATGAACGAGAGGGCCTTAAGGCACGTAGTGCTGGGACTGGGAGGCAAGCCCCACGGAGTGCCCCGGGAATCGGGATTCGACATCACCGTGGCCAGCGAGGTCATGGCCATACTGTGTCTTTCGGGGAGCATAGCGGAGCTGAAGGAAAGACTGTCCAGGATGGTAGTGGCCTACACATACAGGGGGGAGCCCGTGACAGTGGGAGACCTGAACGCCCAGGGATCCATGGCGGTGCTTCTGAAGGACGCCCTGAAGCCCAACCTGGTGCAGACCCTGGAAGGAGTGCCCGCCTTCGTACACGGAGGTCCCTTCGCCAACATAGCCCACGGCTGCAACAGCGTGCAGGCCACGAAGTACGGCATGAAGCTCAGTGACTACTTCGTCACCGAGGCAGGCTTCGGGGCCGACCTGGGGGCGGAGAAGTTCTTCGACATCAAGTGCCGGATAGCGGGGCTGAAGCCCAGCGCAGTGGTACTGGTCACCACGGTAAGGGCATTGAAGATGCACGGAGGCCTTCCCAAGGCCGACCTGGGGAAGGAAGACCTGAAGTCCCTTGAAGGTGGGATCCCCAACATGGAGAAGCACATAGAGAACCTCAGCTCCTACGGAGTGCCCGTAGTGGTGGCCATAAACAGGTTCCCCACGGACACGGAGGCGGAGCTCAAGATGGTGGAAGAGCACTGCGTGAGCCTTGGGGCCACCGTATCCCTCTCGGAAGTGTGGGAAAAGGGAGGGGAAGGGGGCATAGACCTGGCCCAGAAGGTAGTGGCCGCCTGCGACAAGCAGAACACCTTCCATTACCTCTACGAGGAGAACGCCACGCCGAAGCAGAAGATAGAGGCCATAGCGAAGAAGATCTACGGAGCCGCCGGAGTGACCTATACCGAGGGGGCCGAGAAGGACCTTGCCGCCATCCACGAACAGGGTATGGACCACCTCCTGGTGTGCATGGCCAAGACCCAGGCCTCCATATCGGACGACCCCGGCAAGCTGGGCCGTCCCGAAGGGTTCACCCTCACGGTAAGGGAAGTGAGGCTGTCAGCCGGGGCCGGTTTCATAGTGCCCATCACGGGAAGCATCATGACCATGCCGGGGCTGCCCAAGAAGCCCGCAGCCCTGAAGATAGACATAGACAACGAAGGCAACATCCTGGGCCTGTTCTAGGGAAAAAGACAGGAAAACAGGAAGAAGAACGAAGAAAAAGCAAAGGAAAAGGAAGGCAAAACCGGAAAGGGAGAGCAGAGATAGAGTGAAAAGGAAGGTAGACACCCGGAGACTGGTGATGCTGGGGCTGCTGGTAAGCCTCAACGTGATCCTCACCAGGTTCGCCAGCGTAAGGATAAGCATGGGAGGGGTGGAAGGGATCCGGATAGGATTAGGGAGCTTTCCCGTGGTCTTTTCGGGAATCTTCTTCGGCCCTCTTTCCGGAGGGGCCGTAGGGGCCCTGGGAGACCTGGTGGGATTCTTTCTTAACCCCATGGGGGTCTACCTGCCCCACTTCACCCTGAGCGCCGCCCTTTCGGGTATCCTTCCCGGCATGATGATAAGGTACCTTTCCCGGGAAGGTGAACCCGGTTACATGAAGCTTCTCATAGCCATAGGGACAGGCCAGGCGGTGACCTCCCTTTTCCTGGTGCCCTGGTTTCTGGAGATGCTCTTTGGCATACCCCGGTGGGCCACCCTGCCCTCCCGACTCATAAGCTACGCCGTGGTGGTGCCCGCCTACGCCCTTTTTGCGGACAGGCTCTACCGGAGGCTGGCCCCCCTTCACATGCCTGAGCGGAACTGCACCTGAAGACAGGTCCTCTCATGGAAGAAGGGCAGGGAAAGATAAAAGAGAGGCAAAAAGATAAAGGCAAAGGTAAAGATAAACGGAAAGACCCGGAGCAAAGAGAGGATAGAAGACAGGAGTGAAGGCGGAAGACATGGAAAGGACAGGGATCCTCAACGGAAGGGAATGCTCCCTCCGGGTGAGGGAAGAGATAAAGAGGGAAGTGGAGGAGCTTAAAGGAGCAGGACAGGGGATACCTGGCCTGGCGGTGGTCCTTGTGGGGGACGACCCCGCATCCAGGGTGTACGTGGGACAGAAGGAGAAGGCCTGCGGTGAGGTGGGGTTCCGGTCCCTCCTTTACAGGCTGCCCGAAGAGACCACCCAGGAGGAGCTGATGGACCTGGTGGAGGAGCTCAACGGAAAGGGAGAGGTCCACGGCATACTGGTGCAGCTGCCCCTGCCCGGGCATATGGACAGCGAGGCCGTGTTGGAGGCCATAAGCCCGGCAAAGGACGTGGACGGTTTCCATCCCGTGAACATGGGACACCTGGTGACGGGGTTGCCCTGCACCGAGCCCTGCACGCCCAAGGGTATCATGTACCTTCTTGAGAGCTACGGCATAGAGATGGAAGGCAAGAAGGCAGTGGTCCTGGGGAGGAGCAACATAGTGGGCAAGCCCATAGCCCACATGCTTCTTTCAAGGAACGCCACCGTCACCATATGCCACAGCAGGACCCCCGACATCGTTTCCTATACCAGGGAGGCGGACATAGTCATAGCGGCGGTGGGCAGGCCCAGGTTCCTTACCTCGGAGATGGTGAAGGAAGGATCCGTCATAGTGGACGTGGGGATAAACAGGCTCGAAGAGGGCCTGGTGGGAGACGTGGACTTCGAAGGGGTGAAGGATAAGGCTTCCTGGATAACCCCCGTTCCCGGGGGTGTGGGACCCATGACCATCGCCATGCTGCTTTTCAACACTATGGAGGCTTTCAGGAAGACCTTTGAGTGACATCCTTGACCACTTGATCTTCTGAATATAGACCAGGTAACTCTATTTAAAGACTTATGGGGGGCGGAAAAATGTCCGAAAGGGTAGTAGTCGCACTTGGGGGTAACGCTATTTTACAGAGAGGACAGAGAGGGACTGCTCAGGAACAGATGGCAAATGTACAACACACGGTGGAACAGATAGTAAGAATGATCGAAGCCGATTATGATGTCGTCCTGACCCATGGTAATGGACCACAGGTAGGTGCCACCCTGATCCGCCATGAATTGGGAAGTGTTCAGATCCCGGCCATGTCGATGGATTTTTGTGGGGCTGAAAGTCAGGGTTTCATTGGATACATGTTTGTCCAGTCCCTGAGTAATTCCCTCCGGGAAAAAGGTCTTGAAAAACATCAGCCTGTATGCCTGGTTACCCGAGTAGAGGTGGATCCTCATGATCAGGCCTTCATTAACCCTACAAAACCTGTAGGCCCCTTCTACACCCAGGAACGAGCCCTCCAGAGGATGTCAGAAAAGGGTGAGACCTGGATCGAGGATGCAGGTAGGGGATGGAGGAGAGTCGTCCCATCTCCTGATCCTGCAAGGATAGTGGAGAGCGAAGTTATCAGACACCTGGTCAATGACGGATTTGTGGTTATAGCCTCAGGAGGAGGAGGTATCCCGGTAGTCGTGGATCATAATGGTGAATACAAAGGTGTTGAGGCAGTTATTGACAAAGATCTTGCAGGAGAGCGCCTGGCCCAGGAAGTGGAAGCGGACATCTTTATGATCCTGACGGATGTTCCCCAGGTGGCTATAAATTATAATACCCCTCGCCAGAAATGGCTGGGTGTTATGTCTCTCAGGGAAATGGAAGCCCTGGAAAAGGAAGGGCACTTTAAAGCCGGTTCCATGGGACCCAAGGTAAAGGCCTGTCTGAGATTTGTGAGGAATGGTGGGAAAAGGGCCGTGATAGCAAGCCTTGAAGAGGCCATAGAGGCTCTTCAGATGAAGAAAGGGACCCAGATCACCCACTGAGACTGAGGTGGGATAAATATCCAAAGTCACTTCAAGCCTGACAAAAAGCGGTTAAAGTTGCATTATTGAGATAATCAAAGCATTTTTGTTGGATATCCGTCTTTGAAATAGTGATAAATAGCAGTCATTCAACTCTGGGTTTACCGTTTTAGAGGAGGATTTTTATGAATTTCAAAGACCAGATCCTTGAATTATCAAGAAAATATAGCGACCAGACCGTTGAAAATCTCTCTCAAATGATAAAGATCCCTTCCTATAGCGGACATGAGAGGGAAATCTGTACTAAGATCATTGAACTATGTAAGGCAAATGATTTCGATGAGGTCTGGGTTGATGGTTTTGGCAGCGTTGTTGGGCGCATTGGAAAAGGTAAGAAGAAACTGGCTTTTGATGCACATATCGATACGGTAGAGATAGGTGATGAAACCCAGTGGAAGGTCCAGCCTTTTTCCGGAGAACGAAGGAATGGACTGGTATATGGTCTTGGTGCCTCTGATCAGTTAGGTGGAGCATCTTCAATGATAACAGCTGGAAGGATCCTCAAGGATCTTGAATATGGTGGTGATTATAGCTGTTATTTTACTTTTACTGTGATGGAAGAAGATT
>JAFGMB010000060.1 GCA_016927765.1 Synergistales bacterium | reverse complement strand
ATGTAGTTGAAGCAATGAGTTCTCACAGGCCCTACAGACCTGGATTGGGAATAGATAAGGCTCTCGGGGAAATTCTGTCAGGCCGTGGGGCGCTGTTCGATGAAAAGGCCGTGGATAGCTGTATCAGGCTTTTCAGAGAAAAGAACTTCACTTTTATGACCTTACAGGGCGAGAGGAATGGTTAACTGGGAAGAATTAGGGGAACCTCAGATACCTGATTTCATGTCACCATGTAATGCGAGCCAGACGCACTTGGGATCTTTGCTGGTATAGGTTATCCTATGTTCCCTGTGGGCAGGTATGAATATCCATTCTCCCTTGCAAAGGGTTATTTCCTCCTGATCCCTGAAAAGCAGCCTTGCCTCTCCGGATAGAAGTATAACGTATTCGTCTTCCTCCTGGTCATACCAGGATCCCTGGGGGGAAGTCTGTCCGCATGACAGGATCCTGTCTATCCTGAAACCTTCCCCCTTGAAGAGTGTTTCTTCGATCTCATTCTCAAAAATAACCGGAATGGAAGAAAATATGTTGCCTCTTTGCAATGCCTGGTCCATCAAAAGTCCCCTTTTCAAAAACTGTTTCCTTCCCGGCCTGCATTATTTCCTTGGATCGAAACCGGATTCCCTGGCCAAAGACTCAAATAGTGCTTTCTCCCGGTTGGTCGGTTCCGATGGGACCACTATCTGGATCCTGACCAGCAGGTCTCCCCTGTTAGAGCTGTTCTTATGATAAAGCCCTTTTCCCCTGAGCCTGAGAGTCTGTCCACTCTGGGTACCGGATGGTATCTTGAGGGAGACCTTCCCGTCAAGGGTTTCCAAAGGAACAGAGGTTCCCAGAACCGCTTCCCATGGTGAGATATTAAGACCACATCTGATATCATAACCGTCAACTTCAAATCTGCTATGGGCTTTCAGGATGATCCTTACATAAAGATCCCCCCTGGCTCCTCCACCCATTCCGGGACTCCCCTGGCCCGAGAGTCTGAGCCTCGTACCATCTGTAACACCCCTTGGAATATTAACGTTGAGGGTTCTTTTGCTTGAGGCAAAACGGCCATCGGGTGAAGGTTCACGGGTTTCCAGAATTATGGACCGTCTTCCTCCCTGGAAGATCTCTTCAAGGGAAAGGTGAAGTTGTACTTCCTGGTCCCGACCTTTCCTCGGAGCCCTGGCAGATCCGAAAAAGATATCCTCCATGTTTCCCATACCGCTCATACCACCAAAAACTGACCTGAAGAAATCACTGAATCCACCCAGGTCCTCATCACCGAAATCCATATGAACACCACCGTATCCAGGTGGTGGCGTAAAGGTATCCCCTTCTCTCCAGTCAGAACCAAGGGTATCGTATTTCTGCCTTTTTTCCGGATCCTTCAACACCTCGTAGGCTTCATTGATATCCTTGTATTTCTGTTCTGCTCCAGGCTCCTTGTTCACATCAGGATGAAACTTTTTTGCCAGTTTCCTGTAGACCTTCCTTATTACATCCTGACCTGCATCGCGATCCACACCAAGTATCTTGTAATAATCCTTGTAAGCAACTGACATATACTCTTCTCCACGGTAAAATTCATAGATAATTGCGAAAGGGCAAATCAGTATCTGACCATTACTAACCATTATTATAAAATCAATATGAATTATAACAAGGGATCTACGGGCTTCCCAGTATGGATTAAAAGCATTTATTGCTGGAAAATGCCCTGTAGAAGTGATTCTCTTTATCTATTATGGCTTTAACAGGCTGAATCTGGCAAATTAAGAGAAGGCTTTATTCTCCTGAAGCAGATGATACTCTCATGGAATTCAATATCACTGAAATGGAGCTGAAGGCCATGGCGATCTCTGCAATAAGTGGATGAAGGAGGGCTGCCATGGCTAAAGGTATCGCGATAAGATTGTAGGCGAAGGCCCAGAAAAGGTTCTGTCTTATCACACTGAAAGTTTTCCTGGAAATCCTAACAAGGTCCGCTATCTTACTGACACCACCTTGAACAATGACCACATCTGCATTATCTATGGCCAGTTCTGTCCCTGAGCCGATGGCCACACCAACATCCGCTCCCTTGAGAGCTGCGGCATCGTTCATCCCATCACCTACCATTAGTACCTTTTTCCCACCGGATTGGAAACGACGCACTATGTCAAGTTTATCCTCAGGCCTTATGCCTGCAAAGACTTCAGTGATCCCCACCCTTTCAGCTACAGCCCTTGCTGTATTCTCATTATCTCCCGTAGCCATAACAGGAAGGATATCTTCGGACTTAAAGCGTTGTATAGCTTCAAGAGCGTCCTCTCTCATGGGATCCTCTATGACAAGGTATCCCCTCAAAGCTCCTCCTTTTCTGACCTCCACTACCGTTCTTCCCTTGTTCAGGTGATGTGAATGATCCATCTCTCCAGATGGTTTACCTACGCTATATTCAATACCATGTATTGTGCCCCTTATACCCTCCCCGGCTATTTCCTCAAGATCCGCTACTTCCAGATGGGTCTCTTCCATACGGGAAATCGCTTTTGCCAGGGGATGATTTGAATTCTTCTCAAGAGCAATGACAGGTCCGAGATCTTCATCGGGAAGCTCGTAATGAACGACAGATGGGTCTCCGAGAGTGATGGTACCCGTCTTGTCAAGGATCACCACCCCGATATCCTTGGCTGTCTGTATAGCTTCAGCATTCCTTATAATGACCCCCTCCCTGGATGCGGCTCCAGTCCCGGTAATGAGAGCCATGGGCGTGGCAAGGCCCAGTGCACAGGGACATGCTATTACCATGGTGGTCACAAAAGCGAAAAAACCTATGGAAAGAGGTTGTCTTAAGCCGGTCACCCATGGAAAAAGGTTCGCGGCCCGATCCAGGAAAGAAGAAAAGGAAGATATCCCGAAATACCAGAAAAGACCACTAGTGACGGCCAGAATGACTATGACCGGGACAAAATAGTTGGTCACCCTGTCGGCAAAAGCCTGTATGGGGATCTTGGCCCCCTGGGCTTCCTGGATCAGTGATATCATCTGGGACAGAAAGGTATCTGCACCTACCCTTGATACTCTAATACTGATAACTCCGGTAAGATCGAGAGATCCACCGGTCACAAGCATGCCCACCTCTTTTCCCACAGGGATGGATTCCCCGGTGATCATGGATTCATCCACGGCAGCCCTGCCTTTGATAACCTCACCATCGACAGGTATCCTCTCGCCAGGATAGACCAGGACTATAGACCCTTCCTTTACGGCCTCGATGGGGACGGACAACTCCTTTTCTCCCTCTTCAATGATCCTGGCCTCACGAGCCTGCATCTTCAGCAGGGACCTGATCTCCTTTGACGCCCTGTCCCGTAGATAGGACTCTATGAATCTTCCGGTAAGATGAATTGCCATGATCATTGAACCTATGGCGCCGAAGGAAGATATCTCAAGACCACCCAGGGCCAGGAGAGCGGTAACCAGTGCCGCAAGGGAACCAAGAGACACGAGGACATCCATATTTGCATGAAAGTGGGAAAGAGCTATCCATGCCCCTTTTACACTATCCCTTCCGGCGACAAATATTACTATGGCACCGCCTGCCAGTTCCATAAGGGAAAATCCCGGTAGATGCTTTCCGCTCATGTGAAATATCATCAGTATCATAAGGGGGAGAGTTATGCTCCAGGCAATGAGGAGATTGTTTCTGGTTTTAAGGTATCTTGACTTCTCTGCATCTTCAGGAGTTTCATAGGAAATACCGTAGCCTGCTTTCTCCACTGCTTTTTCAAGAATTTCCTGAGGAACATCCTTCTCCAGGATCACAAAGGCCGTTTCGGTAGCAAGGTTAACAGCAGCAAAACGAACACCTCCTACCCTGTTCAGTGATCTTTCGACTATCCTTGAACAGGTAGCACAGGTCATACCCGTGATACGAAAAGTCCTTTTCTCTTCAAACCGGTTATTTTCTGACATGGATAAAAAGGCTATATCCTATTCACGATTCCGCGGGAGAAGCTGAATATCCGGCTTCATCAAGGGCAAGAAGCACCTCGTTCAGGTTTTCAGTCTCCACGGTCACTGTTCGGGACTCAAGATCGACCCTGTATTTCGAAATCCCCGCTTCATCCAGGGCCTGGCTTATCCTGTTAACACAATGTTGGCAGGACATGTCAGGTATCCTGAGCAAATACTTATCCATACCAACAACCCCCCTTCTACTTAATAACGTATCATAGCATTATTATAACAGTCTCCGACTGAAGGGTCTTTTTAACTGTATTACTGATCAGTGGATAGAACTAAAGCCCTGGAAGTCATGATTTTATGACATCTCACCTTATGCAATCCCTTGTACTATATCTCACTTCAGTAAATACTCCTTAAAGTACACCTTACCCCGAGGATATAACCTGCAAAAAACCCTAAAATGACCATGGCCGGGAAGAGCAGGTCTATGACAACAAGCATCAGGAGAGCTATACCGGCATTAACACTATAAAGCCCTTTACCCTTCTTCCTGTAAATAACAAGAATGTGGTTCCGGCTGAACGTGAATAGGTCCTCTATACCCTGCACGATAAGCCTGAAGAGATCCTTTATTGCATCTAAAAATGTACTGGTAATTGAAGTCATGAGAAAATTACCCCCCTGAACGTGGCAGGAATTTGTCGGTTATCCTGATCTTTTAAGTGATCATTCTTCTGTTTTCCTGAAATCCAGGGCAACAGAGTTAATACAATATCTCAATCCCGTTGGTGGTGGACCATCTTCAAAGACATGGCCAAGGTGCCCTTCGCACCTTGCACATAGGACCTCGGTACGCACCATCCAGAGAGACCTGTCGACTTCTGTCAGAACATGATCTTCACTGAAAGGTTTCCAGAAACTGGGCCAACCTGTCCCGGAATCGAATTTGGCATCTGAACCGAAAAGCTCCAGTCCGCATCCGGCACAAAGATAAACTCCCTCTTCGTGATGATCCCAGTATTTTCCGGAGAAAGCCCGCTCTGTCCCTTTCTTTCTCAAAACATCAAATTGCTCTGCCGTAAGGATCTCCGCCCATTCCTCTTCAGTTTTCACTATTTTTTCTGGCATACTCGTTTCCTCCCTGGATTTCAGATATTCATGATCCCCATCCTTGGCCCATGCAACGGAGATCAGCACAAGGTACGCAAGGACCATTATCCACACAAATGCTCCAGCTCTCATCTCTCTCATTGAATTCATCTCCCTGGAAAACAGTTATTATCCACTTGGATAACCCATTATGGCTTAGACGTATAAAATAATTCTATGCGATATTTTCCCCTGTTACATCGTAAGAAATACCCAAAGACCATTACGGATCCACCTCTTTTAAAAGGTCCATTATTCTCAGTGCATTTACAGGTGCGTAGCCGGACTGATCATTATCAAAGTAAAGGAAGCAGTCTCTTCCTGACCGGTATATCTCAGTAACGAGAAAAGCCCATTCCTGAAGCTCTTCCTCTGAATAAGAACCCTCATACCGCCTCGAAGGGCCATGAAGCCTGAAGTAGGCAAAGTCAGACGTGATCTTTTGCGGAGACCGCCTTCCATCAAAATCGTAAATGCAGGATACTGCTCCCGCTTTCTCCAGCAGGTCAAAAACGCCTTCAGAGAACCAGGAAGGATCCCTGAATTCAAATACATATCGAAAGCTGTCTGGCAGGACCGACAAGAAAGTTTCCAGCCTTTCCATGTTAAGCTTGAATTTCTCGGGAAGTTGGAAAAGCAGTGGTCCAAGATGCCTGTGCAAAGGATGGATGGTATGAATAAAACGATCAATGGTTTCAGAAGGATCCTTGAGCTTCTTCATGTGGGTGATGAAACGGCTCACCTTTACAGAGAAAAGAAAATGGGCTGGGGCCATGCGATCCCACCCAGCCACTGTGGAGTGAGTGGGTAACCTGTAAAAAGAGCTGTTCACCTCGACAGAATTAAAGTATTCCAGGTAATACTCCAGGAAATTCCCAGGAGAAATCCCTTCAGGGTAAAATGGTCCTACCCAGTGAGGGTAGGACCATCCAGAAGTACCGATATACCATCTGCCTTTTTTCAAACTGTTCTCACCACCAGGACAAAGGCATGGTTCAAAAGGTTTCGTTAAACCATCAGGCAATGGTCACATCCGGATTGGCGTAGACATCCTGAACTGCCTGTATTATCCTGATGCCCTCTTCCATTGGTTTCTGGAAAGCCTTCCTTCCAAGAATAAGGCCCATTCCGCCGCCTCTTTTATTGATCACAGCCGTCCTGACAGATGCTGCCAGGTCATTTTCACCTGACGCTCCGCCTGAACTGATCAATCCGGCTCTCCCCATATAACAATTGGCCACCTGGTAACGAAGAAGGTCAACGGGATGGTCCGAGGAGAGTTTATCGTAAACCTTGTCGCTGGTCTTTCCGAATTTTATCGCTTTATAGCCACCGTTATTTTCCGGGAGTTTCTGCTTGATAATATCCGCCTTGATGGTCACTCCCAGATGATTGGCCTGTCCGGTCAGGTCAGCAGCGACATGATAGTCGGTCCCTTCCTGTTTGAAAGCCGGGTTCCTCAGGTAACACCACAAGATCGTGGCCATTCCCAATTCATGGGCCATCTCAAATACGGTGGAAACCTCCTGGATCTGTCTCTGGGATTCTTCGCTTCCAAAATAGATGGTCGCTCCCACCCCTACTGCACCCATATCCCTGGCCTGTTCTACCGAAGCGAACATGATCTGGTCGTAGGAATTAGGGTAGGAAAGAAGCTCGTTGTGATTTACCTTAAGAATGAAGGGTATCTTATGGGCATATTTTCTTGCCACTGAGGATAGAACACCCAGGGTGCTCGCAACTCCGTTACATCCGGCTTCAATAGCAAGTTTTACAATATTCTCCGGGTCAAAATACATGGGATTGGGAGAGAAACTTGCCCCGGCTGAGTGTTCTATACCCTGGTCCACGGGAAGAATGGAAAGATAGCCTGTACCACCAAGTCTTCCATGGCCGAACATGGTCTGCAGTGACCTCAGAACGGGTATGGACCTGTCACTTCCTGACACTACCCTGTCAACAAAATCCGGCCCTGGAAGATAGAGGGAATCCCTGGGCACTGTACCGCAGACATGACCAAGCAGATAGGGTGCATCATCACCAAGTAGCGTTACTATTTCATCATATGACATGGTCAATTCAACCACCTCCGTATATCTTTGGGATCTGTAGCAACAATCCTAAAAGGATAATTTCTCTGGAAAAGGCTTCTTTCTGAATATGATAGCATCTCCTGTTTTGCTGTATCTGTCATTCCATTCCGACTTGACCCGGATAGCTCCTTATCTGTTACATTGACCAGTGATGCATGTGCTGTTCTCAGTCGTGAAAAACCGGTATTTTCCATAAGTCAAAGGGATGTAATGAACCATTGGAATATTATCCCGTGGTATTGACGAAGTATAACATCCTGTGAAGATGAATTTCAATTTGTGATACCTAT
>JAFGMB010000059.1 GCA_016927765.1 Synergistales bacterium | reverse complement strand
TCATGAGCATACTCTCCTATTGCAGGGGCACCGTGGTCCTGGCTCTTTTCCCTGAGACCATGATTATGGCCAGGATAATGAAAATGCCTCCTATTATTTCACCCGGGTAGGGTGGCTGGTGGAGGAAGAAGGCGCTTAAGCTCATGGCCGTTATTATCTCGATACAGGAAACGATGCTTGCCGTGGCTGCGGTCACTTTTCGAAGCCCCATGAAATAAAGAGAATATCCCAGGAGACTTCCGATAAGGCTTATGTGAAGAACCCATACCAGCTGGTCCCATTGAAGGGTCGGGAGGTCCGACCACCCGGTGGTGGCACTCTTGATCAACAACATCCAGAATATACCGAAGAACTGGATATAGAAAAAAAGAGTTGGCTGTTTCACGAAGGATGTTTTAGCGGAAAGACGGCCCATGAGGCTGTAAAGGGCCATGGCAAGAGCTGAGAAGATACACCAGAAAAATCCCCTGATATGGATGATCTCTTCTCCGGAGAGCCCCTTCAGAGCAGTTATCCCTACACCGATTATGGTAAGGGCAGCTGCAAATATCTGGTATTTCGTAGGGGGTTCCCTGGTTATAAGGGCTGAACCGATAGCAGTTATGAGAGGGTGGCTGAAAAAGATCACTATTGTCATGGAGACCGACAGGTACTGCAAGGAGAAAAAGAATCCGGCATATATCCCGCTGATGGTTATTCCAGACATTATTACAAGGAAAATGAACTGTCTCCGGGAGATCCTGAAAAGATCCCGGTCCCTGAGGAACAGGAAGATCGCTACAGGGACGGACATCAGTATGGTCCGCAGAAATGCCACTGTAAGCATATCGGTGTTGAGCAGAGCGAGCTGCTTCCCGGCGGGGCTCATGGTACCCCAGAGCACCCCTGCCGCGAGAATAGGAAGAAAATCGAGATTTGAATTACTTTCCAACAGAATTTCCCCTTTTGAATTACGCTCCATAAACCCTACCATAATTTGATCCTCT
The DNA here is from genome assembly GCA_016927765.1 of Synergistales bacterium. Taxonomy (GTDB): domain Bacteria; phylum Synergistota; class Synergistia; order Synergistales; family JAFGMB01; genus JAFGMB01. The sequence goes on along the minus strand of JAFGMB010000059.1, from coordinate 6,392 downwards.
TTGCACAAGGGTATCAGAAAAGTGCTTAGCGGAATAACGAATTGCCTTATATCATGGATGTTGGAAGAGCGCTTCAATAAGCAGCATGAGACTTCCATGCCAGGGTAAAGAGTAACTTACCAGAAAGCTCTTATATTCTATATTGACAAATAGTAAATATAGAATATAATTACACACAGTAAACAATAAGGAGGTGTAGTTCATGTATACTTTACTTTTTGATGCTGATCTTGGAAATAAACACAAGGTTTTAAGGTCTTTAAGAAATCTTATACCCCTTTACCTCCTGGCCAGACTCTGCAGGTAAAATGCTATATCGCTGGCTGATCAATGGTTTCTCCGGAGAGTCCGGTTCACCAGAGGATAAACGATTGAGAAGGTCGGGAGGTTCATATCTTACAGTTGCCCTCTTCGGAGGCAACTGTTTTTTTAATGCCTTCAGACCTGAGATAATTATCCATCCATTTCCAAACAGCCTGGGGATCATATTTTATTCTTTTCACATCTGATGGATGGGTGTAAAATAAATCTCAGAAAAAGAAATTGCCTGCCTGTGGTTTGACAAATCCGCAAGCAGGTCGTATATTTTAATGTGAAGAAGTTTTTACAAATACGAAAAGGCAAACTGGTCGAAAGGTCAGGGCGCAAAGCCACGGGTCTAAAGCTGGAAAGCTATGACAGCCGGGTTACCGAATCATAAGAAATCTGCTTATGCCTTCGGTGATCCGAAGGCATTTTTCAATTACAAAAATGGAAAGGGATATCCATTCTGGGGGTGGTCTTCATGGCAGGTTTAAGCAGCGCAGATATTTTCTCAATACTTGAAGAGGAAATAGAAAAGAACTCCTTTGAAAATGAGGATGTCAATGATTTCAAAAGAGACGGCAATGTAATTTTACAAAACTCAAAGACTCCGGGTACAATTGTCAGGAACGATGGTAATGATGCCGGGAAGGAAAGTCCCCCTCAGTTGAGGGAAACCCAGACAAAAGTAATAGAACATGATTTTACAAAACCCATGTCTGAAAATCCTTCCCCATCCAATGGGGCGGCCCTTTCTTCATATCGCAGTGAATATGCCGCTACAGGAACAGATAATGCCGAACCATCCGAACCTCGAAGGTATGAGAAAATACCTGAGGTAAAAAAAGAAGAAACTCAGAACCGGGGTGTAAAGATGAAGAAGAATCTCAGAATTCGCCAGGTAGGCGATCAGATCCATGTAAGGGTTTTCGTGGAGGGTGAAGAGCTTTGTGGAATGGCCCTGACCAAAGAGGCCGGTAACAGTATTACCCTTGCAGGGGTCAGACTTTTTATTGAAGGCGACGAAACTGTCCTCGAAGTTTAATAATTGTTCCAACAGCTATGGTGTCGTTGATCTAACCCCCGAATATACACAGGGTATATGGAGATCATGCATCTGCCCTGTTCCACCTTCTATTGTTGATCCCAGAAAAAAGAGAGCCGGGATATTCCCGGCTCTCTTTTTTCTTAACAAGGACTTTCCTCACGGGAAAGAATTTTCAGATGCCTCAGGAATCGCAGGTTTCCACACCAGGATCACAGCAGCCGGCTTCGATGGGAAGATGGGTAAGATCGCAAGTCATGCCGCCCTTAAGTGAACAGACATTATATCCAAGGATTTTCATAAGGGAAACAACCTGTCCTGCCGACTGACCCGAATAACAGCAAACCACAACCTTCTGGTCTTTGGGTATCTCGTCAAGATGGTCTCCAAGTTCACTCCAGGGAACATTTACCGCTCCGTCCAGATGGCCATTTTCGAAATCCTCGGGTGCCCTGATATCAAGGATGTAAACAGCTTTTCCGTTTTCCATGATCTCCGTTAACTGCTCGCAGGTAATAAGGTTGTTGCATCCCTGCTTGAGGTCCTCAAAATAACTTTCCACGGCTTCCAGTACAGCCTGCAAGGCGATACCCCCTTATAGTGATTGGTAGATTGCAAGAACTATTGATAATCCATATCAATAATCTCGAAAAAATAAGAATATGTCAACAATTAATGGCTAATTTATACAATAATCTGTATAACACATAAATATTTCTGATCTGAATCACTGGCTGAAAGTTCTTACATGGTTCTGAAAGAGTGGATTTCGCGGTTCTTTTAACTTATATTTGTTGGGAGCTCCAGTGAAGTTGAAAAATTACTCTCTGTGCAAGAGTGAATGAATGTCAAGAGTCTGACTGTATGGGAAGTATCTATTGCTGGTGCAATGTATAAAGGAGGGGAAAATTATGCTGAATACCATTCTGAAAAGAAGAAGTATCAGGAGATATACCGAAAAGGAAGTCACTGAGGAAATTGTCATGGACCTGCTCAAGGCTGCCATGAGCGCTCCGTCGGCACATAACCAGCAACCCTGGGAGTTCGTGGTGATCACCAATAGGGATCTTCTTGATGCCATACCCTCATTCCACCCTTATTCCCAAATGCTTACAGGTGCACCTCTTGCCATTCTTGTCTGCTGTAATACTTCCAACCTCGCAGCCGAGGATTTCTGGCCCCAGGATTGTGCAGCAGCGACCGAGAATATCCTTCTCGCCGCCACTTCATCAGGGCTTGGATCTGTTTGGCTTGGTGTTTATCCCAAGGAAGATCTCATGAAGGGATTGAAGGACCTTTTGTCTCTACCTGAGCATATCAAGCCTTTTGCTATAGTATCTCTGGGGTATCCTGCAGCAGAAAAAGGACCATCAGGCCGTTTCGAACCCGCAAGAGTACACAGGAACGGATGGTAGGAAGTTGAACTGTGCTTCCGGGGAGGTGGATCTGTTGAAAATAGGCTGTATCCAGACGAAGGCTTCCGATCTGCATGAATTTGAGAATACGGCTTCCATGATACTCCGCAGGATAGATGAGGCCGCTTCTATGAAGTGTGAGCTCATGGTGTTCCCTGAATGTGTGTATCCTTCATATTATGTGGGCACTGATGAGGATGTTTTCCTGGATTCCATGAAGAGACTGGTGTTCCTGAAACAGGAGATATCCGAAAGGGCCCGGAAATATCATGTTTATATCGCGGCGGGGATGATGGATAATTCTTCCGGAAAGACCAGCAACAAGGGGATCCTCTGGGGACCTGATGGAGAAGTGGCAGCAGAGGTAGCAAAATCCAACATGTGGCACTTTGACAGGAAATATGCTTTCCCGGGAAAAGAGTACCAGGTTTTCGAGACGTCTTTCGGAAAGGCAGGGCTCATCGTCTGTGCCGACGGAAGAGCGCCCGAGATATGCCGGATCCTTGCGCTGAAAGGGGCAAGGATAATAATTGACATGGCTAACCTTGTCACCTCCGGAAAGGATCTTTCCCGGGTGACCAATCCCCAGATAGATTATATGCTTCCCTCGAGAGCCAGGGAAAATGGAGTCTGGCTTGTATTGGCCGATAAAGTCGGCCTTGAGGCCGGCACAGTCCTAAACAGCGGTGGAAGCTCAATAATCAACCCCATGGGACAGGTAATTGCCAGGGCATCTGCAGACAGGGAAGAAATATTGACCTGTGATATCGATCCTTTTTCAGAAAAGGATCGGCCTGAGTTGCCACCTCGAGAACCATGGCGCTATTCGATCATTGCGGAACCTACAGAAAAGCTTCCCGTAACGGAAAATATGCTATCATCATCTACCTGCTGCAGGACTTCGGAGGTCTTCGTATCAGTTGTTGATTTCATCTTTTCTGACCGGGAAAGCTACCTGGACCAGGCTTTCTTTTTCCTGGAGACCCTGGAGGATCAGGATTCCGAACTTATCTGTCTTCCTTCTTTTCCTATTGAATGGGGTGTGGAGGATCTACTTTTAACGGCTGCCGAGTCTCTCGTTAATGATGGGACTCTTGTATTTGCCGGTATCCACGACAAAAAAAACACTATCAGGGAGGCAGCACTTTTTTCAAGGAATGGTGTAATGGCAAGGTATTCCCCTTCTGGTGACAGAGATGATCTTCCTGTTTTCGATACACTCCTGGGCAGGATCGGGGTATGTATTGATAGGGATGTCCTGGTCCCTGAAGTGATCAGGTGCATGATGCTGGAGGGAGTTTTCCTCGTCATATGTGCAGATACATCATTCGAAGGCATTACAGAAAGTGTTTCAAGGACCAGGGCTTCCGAGAACAGGATCTTCCTGGCAAGGCTGAAAAGCAGGGAACATGGGGATAACAGCTATATTGTAAATCCTGGTGGGCAGATAATAGCCAGTACAGCTCCAGGCATGAACCAGGCTGCATCGGCTCTTGTGAACCCATTGATGGCCTTTTCAAAGACAGTAGTTCCAGGAACCAACGTGGTTCTTGGAAGAAGACCTGAGCTTTATGGCGAGCTTGTTATCCAGAGGTCCACTGAACGTTAAAATATCGATCTGATAGAAGGAGTATAAAAATTGGCTTCAGAGAAAGATATCCTTTTCATGAAAGAAGCTCTCGTAGAAGCTTCAAATGGCGAGAGAGAAGGGAATGTCCCCGTGGGTGCCGTGGTGGTAAGAGATGGGCTCATAATCGGCAGAGGGCACAACAGGAAGGACCTGGACCCTACAGAACATGCTGAAATAGTGGCTATTCGAGATGCCTGCAGGCATCAGGGCCATTGGAACCTCAGGGGATGTATTCTCTATGTTACCGTTGAACCCTGTCCTATGTGTGCCGGGGCGATCGTACAGGCCAGGCTTGCAAGGGTGGTCTTTGGGGTCAGGGATCCCAGGGCAGGGGCCTGTGGAACCCTGTACAGTATTCCTGACGACAGGAGATTGAATCATAGAAGTGTCCTTGAAGGTGGGATACTTGCGCCAGAATGTGCTAAAATCTTGCAGGATCATTTTCAGAGAAGAAGGCAGGATATTAAAAAGCGGAGGGATGGCCGAGTGGTCGAAGGCGGTCGACTCGAAATCGATTAGGCAGTGAGAACTGCCTCGTGGGTTCGAATCCCACTCTCTCCGCCATTCATGACTTTTTAAATGAATTTGAAGTTTCCTCATTTCGCTAAGCGACCTGTCTGGATATATTTTTGGGTGAAACCGAAATGCATTTATCAATAATGGCAAAAGAAAGCTTTAGTAAGATTGACCATGGACAATAATTATTCAAACCAAAACATCCCTGAATTGCGGTCCTGGAAGGGAAGATTGCCTATCTCAATTCTACTGGGCTTTCTTACGTTTGTTATAACTCCCCTTTTTGCCATTCCTTTCTTCTTTCTTAGTAAACTTTCCGAAAACTCTAACCCTATATCAATTATTGCCAGTATTCTGGGATTACGAGAGCTTGGTGGATTTTTCGTCGCTCAATTGATATTGATAACATTTTTTGCTTTACTTGGCGATATTGGTACTTCAATAGTTTCCTGGTTTATAAATCGTTCAAAAAAATTAGCCACTGTTACTTTTGTTTCTGCTCTGCTTTTTCAATTTCTGTTAGCTGCCATTTTACTTCCCGCTACGATCAGAAAATCCCAGGAAGCTATAAAATCTGGTATTGAAGGCGAAGAGTGTTACCAAAAATATGCGCAAATTGGTGTGGTAAGCTTTGATCTAAAAGAGCCATATTCTGAAGTTGAAATTGACAACCGGCATCCAGAATATGGACCTTTGTATAAAAAGCTTCTGATATATGTCCCTGTTTCTGTTTTTCAGCCTGGTACATATCAGATCAATGTCAGGTACAGCTTTTCTAAAGCCGGAGAATCTGGAGGCGCCCCCGTGAAAGAAATAATAGAAACTTTGGGGGTAGGACAACGAACTATGCAAGTGGCGTTTCTCGCGCACGAAATCAGCAGCTATGGTTTCTGGTCACCTGCTCATGTTGGTGGAACTGCCGAAGTGAAGCTTTCCCGCCTCGCTTCTGAAAAAGAATTGCTCCACAAGATTGGTTCCGGTCCCAAACTTGACCAGACAATCATGGAGCAATTCCTGAAGGATGAAGGGTTGGATCAAGGAGAAACTCAGACCAAGCCGGCCATAAGCAAATTTATCGAAAGAAAGGAAATTCGGTTCGAGCTTTTTTAAGACTATAACGCCAATTTCAAGCTTTTGCTGATGTGTTAACAAAACTGGGACTGGTTTTCAGGCGGTAGGTCGAGAATTTTTTGCCAATTTAACCATTCAATCTTTCTGTCTTCAATCTGAAGGTTGTAAGAGTATTTATCAGTGGAATAATGGTAAAAGGTTGGGTTGAAAATCCATGTCTTTTCAAGGTCTGAGGGATAATTGGAGGTACCCTTGTATATGCTATAAGGTAGTTTACGAGTTTTGAAAAATACCGGTAGATAATTTCTGAAGATGTTGTTATAATACCGTCCGTTGCATCGGTATGCGGAGAAGTGGCCGAGTGGTCGAAGGCGGGCGCTTGGAGAGCGTCTGGGCGGCAACGTCCCGTGGG
>JAFGMB010000006.1 GCA_016927765.1 Synergistales bacterium | reverse complement strand
TGAATTCTGCCGCTCTTCAGTTCATGCCGGCCTATCTCAACAACAGGGGGCTTGTGGCAAGCTCCTTTTTCATGGCCAATGCAGGGATGGCCATGCTTCTGAGGATAGTGGCATCCAGGATAATGGACTGTCTGGACAGAAAGGCTATCATGGCGTTTTCCACTGCCTGGATCGGCCTGGTCATGGTATTTCTCATAAGGGCTTCCACCAATTCCCTGGTATTCCTGGAAGGGGCCGTTTACGGTATAGGTATGGGTTTCGGGTTCCCCGTCATGCTGGCTCTCATGCCGGACATTTTCCCCGATGACCTTAAGCCGAAGGGGATCTCCTCAAGTTTCTTTACCATGGATGTGGGTTTTATCGTATCACCTCTTGTACTTGGTTATCTGGGAAATCTCATCGGACTGGACATGACCCTCCAGCTGATCGGTATCACAGGTCTCCTGGGAGGGATCATGCTTTATTTTTTTGGCTGGCGCCCCATGAGAGACCTTTAAAAAGATCTTTTGCGGCATTTAAGTACGGGGAGTAGGAAGACCTGTAAAAACCTTACATTCTAATTTGAAAAGGAAATGGTATAATTTAGAAAAGAGATACTTTATCCTAATGAACAGATATCTTAAGGAGGTTAAAAAATAATTTCCGGAACAAGAATATCTTCAAAAGAGGTGGATTGAATGAATATTCTACCAAGAGAAGAAATTCGGACACTCATTAATGTCAAGGAAAGTCCCTGTGTTTCAATTTACCTTTCCATTCCGGTTTCTGGAGACCCATCCCGTCAAGCCCAGATACGTTTGAAAAATGCCATTAAGGAATCAGAAACTTCATTGTCAGCTTATGGCATGGATGAAAAGATGATAGTCCATCTGACCAAACCCTTGAGGGAACTGGCCACCACGGTAGCTTTCATGGATGAGATCTCTTCTACCCTGGCAGTATTCCTCTCTCCAGGATCAGTGAAATATTACTGGCTTCCCATAGAGACCCGAGAAATGGTCAACGTGTCCGAGAGATTCCATTTGAAACCCCTCCTTGACCTTTTCAGCGGCTCCGAACAATATTATCTGCTTGCCCTGAGCCAGAAGAAAGTACGTCTTTTCAAAGGTTCAAGGTATGCCTTGACCGAATTCAGGAACACCGGTCTTCCGGAGGGATTGAAGGATGCCTTGAACTATGAGGAAAGGGAGAAGACCCTTCAGAAGGTCATCGGGAGATCGGCTGGAAGAGGTGGGACTGGAAAGAGTCCCGGGCACGGTGCAGGCTATGACCTTCTGGAAGAGGAGCTTGAGCAGTATGCAAGGGTTATCGATAAAGGACTTTCTTCTCTTCTCAAGGGACAGAAGGGTCCTCTCGTTATCGCTGCCGTAGAGGAGGAGATAGCTCTTTTCAGTAAGATCTCTTCCTACCCTGTGACCCTTGAGAAAGGCATACCCGGTAATCCTGATGAATTATCAGCCCATGAACTGCACAAGCTTTCCTGGGAGATAATGGAACCCTATTTCGCTGAGGAAAGGAGAAAGATACTTCACCAGTTCAGGGAACTGGAGGGTTCCGCCCTGACAGATACAGATATTCTGAAGATCCTTCCGGCAGCTTATAACGGAAAGGTTCAGTCGGTTTTTCTGGCCAGGGACATCCAGAAATGGGGTATTTTCAATACTGCCGATTTTTCCCTGGAGATCCATAATGCCAGAAACCCTGGAGATCAGGATCTTCTTGACGAGGCTGCCTATCTTACCCTGATGAACGGAGGGGACGTATATGTCCTGGAGTCGGAATCAATGCCGGGCAACGCGAATATTGCGGCCCTATACAGGTATATATAGATAAAGCAGACCCCTTTTACCGAGGGTTCCTCGGCCCGGTGTTCTCACCGGGCCTTTTCTATTCCCGGACCTTCCAGCATGCTACTTTTCTTCCCTCCAACTCTCTAAGGGGAGGGGCAGAAGTGCACTCATTCCCTGCTTCAGGGCATTTGAAACGGAAGGGACATCCCTCATCAGCGGGACCATTTTCGGGACCTTCCCTGCTTATGCTGGTGATCTTCTCTCCAAGCCTTGGTGAAGCAGCGAGAAGAGCTCTGGTGTAAGGATGGAGGGGATCTTTTACGATCTCATCAGAGGGGCCTTCTTCACAGGGAAGTCCCCTGTAAAGGACAAGTATCCTTTCTGCTGCCGCCCTGGCGAGAAAAAGGTCGTGGGTTACGAATATCAGTGACATGCCTCGCTGTACGTGTCTTTTGAGTATCCCTATTATCTCCCCCCTTGTGGAGGCATCCTGCATGCTGGTAGGCTCATCTGCAAGAAGCAGGAGCGGTTCCAGTACCAGTGCTCTTGCAATGGATACCCTTTGCCTCTGCCCGCCTGAAAGGGTTGTCCAAACCCTGGAATTCCAGATAGAAGGATCATCAAGACCCACTTCTCTTAGAAGTTGTCGGGCCTTTTCTTTTGCGGCGGGAAGGTTTTTCCTTCCTCTCACGATGAGACATGGTTCTATCACTGACTGCATCACGTTGAGAGTGGGGGGGAGACAACCATAGGGGTCCTGGGGAATATATCCGCACTGTCTCCTGATCATTGTCAGATCCTCGGGTGTGCACCTGTCCAGATCCTCCCCAAGGAGACATACCTTCCCCCGGACCGGCTTGAGAAGGCCCAATACGATCCTGAGTAGCGTGGTCTTGCCACTACCTGATTCACCCACCAGTGCAAAAGTGTCGCCCTGCCTCATTTTCAGTGATACCCCCTTAAGGGCATCTACCTTACCGGATCTCTTCGATGTGAATGTTACAGCCAGGTCTTCCAGGAATAAGCCGTTGCAGGAGCTATTCATGTTCGGTTCCTCCCTCTATCTTCTGGAGGGCGGAGATAAGTTCCCTGGTGTGATCATGTTCAGGGGATGTAATTATCCTGGTGGGGTCTCCTTTTTCTACTATCTGGCCATCTTTCATGACTGCGATCTCGTCACCAAGGGATGAAGCCAGGGCAATATCGTGGGTCACGAGGAGCATCCCCATATTTCTTGACCTTACAACCCTTTGTAGCATCCCGATTATTTCGCTCTGGGTGATAACATCAAGGGCAGTGGTAGGTTCATCCGCGAGCAGGAAGGGCGGGTCGCATGCAAGGGCCATAGCTATGGCTGCCCTCTGTTTCTGCCCTCCCGAAAGTTCGTGAGGGAATCTCATGGAGAATTTAGGATCAAGTCCTGCTTCATTCAGGAGTTCCCCGGTCCTCTGTTTCAGAAAAGATCCATTCATGGAAAGATGAAATGCAAGGACCTCTTCGATCTGGCTTCCAATCCTGATCACTGGCGTCAGGGAATTCATGGATCCCTGGAGTATCAGTGCGATCTTTTTCCAGCGGTAGGAGGCAAGTTCACTGTCTGTCATGGAAAGGAGATCCCTGTTTTCGAAAAAAACGGACCCGTCCATCCTTACCCCTGGAGGAAGGAGTTTTGTCACGGCCATTAACAGGGTGCTTTTGCCACTTCCTGATTCACCCACAAGAGCTGTGATCCTGCCTTTTTCAATGGTAAGGTTAGCATTCCTGACAGCATGGACCCTTCTTGAATTGCTTCTGTAGATCACGTTAAGATCACGAATCTCGATCATTCGAGTTTTTCTCCCTTCAGACGAGGGTCCACCAGTTCTTCCAGGTATTTCCCGATGTCGAGGAATATAAGGCATAAAAGTGCTATACCGAATCCCGGAGGGATAAGAAGCCACCAGGCGCCATTACTGAAAGCTCCGAAGGAATGGGCCTCATGGAGCATCCTGCCCCAGGAGATCACCCTGGGATCGGAAAGACCGAGGAAGGATATGCTTGCCTCGGCAAGTATTGCTCCGGGAACGCCAAGGGCAATATTTGCGAGCAGGAGAGGGAGGGTTTCAGGGAGCAGGTGCCGGTAAAGTATGTAAAGAGGACTTGCCCCAAGTCCCTTCAGGCCTTCGATATAACAGGATTCCCGTAGGCTCAGGGTCATGGCTCGAACGGTCCTGGCAGTACCCATCCAGGAGAAGAGTGACAATATCAGCACAAGCTGCCATAGTCCTTTACCCCATACGGCAGCAAGAGCCATAAGTATGGGCAGAATAGGAATGGAAAGGAGCACATCCACTCCTCTCATGATAAGGGCGTCTGTCAGACCTCCGAGATATCCGCTCACAAGGCCCATGGAAAGGCCAATGAAAGATGCTATGAGGGTGGCACTTATGCCTATGATCAATGAGACCCGTATACCAAGAAGGAAAAGGGAAAACACATCCCTTCCTCTCTGGTCCGTGCCTAGAAGGCCGTATTTATCACCTTCAAGTTTGAGTTCCAGTTCCATGGACCCCACGGGAACGTCAGAGATCAGAAGCAGTCCATAATCACCTTTGGAAGGGAAGAGGGTATCTATGGCATTTTCAAAAGGGAGTATGCCGAGATTCAACTTGAAAGTGATATCCCGGGCATCCAGGTTGATGATGATATCGTAATATCCGGAAAGATCTTCAAGAATATATTGCTTTTCCGGGGTTTCCCAGATGAGGGAAGCTTCCTGGGGGGTCCCGGAAAATTGTATCCTGCCCTTTATCTTGTAGTGCCTTGGCTTTTCATAATGCCAGTCTATCCTTTTTTGCAAGGTTTCATTATCCAGGAGGACCGTCAGAGTTGGTGAGGTTTCCTTTCCCAACCAGGAAGGCTTCGAAAAGGGAGGGGCCACTTCCATTTCCGGGTCAGCGCCTCTCAGAAGGGGTGCTGTTATGCCTGTCAATGCGATAAGTATCAGCAGAAGAAAGCTCCAGCGTTTCAAAACCCTTACCCCCTGCCCCGTTTTTCAAACCTGACCCGAGGGTCCACCAGGCCATATGCCAGGTCAGCCAGCAGATTGCTTAGAATGGTGAGAAGGGCCAGCAGGAAAAAAGCAGCACTGGCTGCAGGATAATCATGCCCTGTCACCGATTCGAGCAGAAACCTGCCAACGCCGTGTAGAGAAAAAACGGTTTCCGTGATAACTGCTCCTGATACGATCCCCGGGAGAGCCAGGAGGAAAATGGTTATGATGGGTGGGAGGATGGTCCTGAACCCGTGTTTCCATATGATCTTGCGATCAGGCAGTCCCTTTGCCCTTGCGAGAAGGATGTGGTCTTCACCCATTTCCTTCACCATCAGGTTACGCACATAAAGGGCCCAGCCGCCGAATCCAAGGAGGACCAGGGAAAACACCGGAAGGCACATATGCCAAAGGTAATCGGCCAGAGCAGTTGCCCCTCCTGAAGGAGGAGGGATGGAAACAGTTCCTCTCAGGGGGAAAAGGGGGAACAGGTAGGCAAGGAAGAACAGCAGGATCAGCTGGACAAAAAAGGAAGGGAAGGAAAATGAAACAGCCCCTCCCCAGAGCACAAACCTTTCTACCCAGGTGCCCCTTCTGACTGCGGCTTTAATACCGAGCCATGTTCCGATAACTGAGGAAAGGACAAGAACGGAACCCAGAAGAACTACGGTGTTGGGGATCCTGGAAGACAATTCTTCCCAGACAGGCCTTTGGGTAAGAAAGGAGATGCCGAAGTTGAAAGTCAGCATCTGCCTGGCATATACCAGGAACTGGCCGGAAAGCGGAAGGTCCAGACCGTAGACCTTCCGAAGCTGGGCCTTTGCTTCAGGTGAAAATTTGGGGTCTATGATACTCGATACAGGATCACCAGGCATCATCCTGAAAAGGACAAAATTCAGGATGAGAATTATCAATAGCACCAGGAAAGCGCTGAGGATCCGTCTTATCCAGTAATTTTTCATGAATGCCATATCAACTCCATTGATAGTTAAATGCTGTCGTCTATCTCGCAGGGGTCCCTTGTTCCGCCCTTTCCTGTCACCTTTTCAGGAGCCAGAAAAGATCGTTCTTTGTGAATCTGACAAATTCACCAGGGCGGTATTCCCTGAAAATAAAAGGACCGGTGCCTATAAGCTGGGTCAGGTCATCCCTTGATGGGTGGGGTAGCTTGGAGGGCTGCCAGTTCTTCCAATCCTTAACCCTGCTGATGATATGTTCAGGGAAGACGGGAAGTCCCCCGATATTATGGAGATACCAGTAACTTACATTGTCAAGCCTTACCTGGATATCCCCTTCAGGGTCTATAGTGACTTCCAGGACATCACTGACATTATCATAATATCTCGGTATGGCCTTCTCCCTGAGATACTCGATGGTGAACTTCACATCCTCCGGTGTTAAAGGTTCTCCGTCCTGCCAGTATATATCCTTCCTGAGCCTGAAGGTCAGAAGGGTCTGTCTATCTCCATCCTTTTCGATGGTTTCCATCTTCCAGTCGGTCGCAAGCCAGGGTATATCCTCTAGCGTAAAGGGATCGATAGCGATCATGGCGTCATATATAAGGCCAAGGACCTGCCAGTCGTAGGCCGAACTGGTGCCAAAGGGGTTGAGAGACCTGGGCTCATCCGAAAGGCACCAGTAAAGGGGCAATGATCCCCCTTCCACAGGTTCCATGTTCAGGAGGCTCCAGAGGTTGTCTCCAGTAGTGACAGGGCTTTTCACTATACCTTTCCATTTCCTGGAGACCGCTCCAATGGAATATCTTGAATAGACCGGTATAACGGGAATTTTTTCAGAAAGCATCACCTGGGCCTCACTTGCGGCTTTAAGGGCTGACTTTTCATCTTTTGCCCATTTTAGATCCTCCAGAACCCGGTCCAGTTCCCTGTCATGAATACCTGGAAGGTTATAGCCACCTTCAATGTCCATGGAAGAATGATAGAAAGCATAAAGTGAATCCGGATCCCGGGTCATACTCCATGCAAGGACATAAGCATCAAAATCATGTTCATCTATCCTCGAAAGCATGGTGGCGAAGTCCATGGGTTCCACCTCTAAGGGTATTCCCAGCTCCCTCAGGGCTGAAGCCATTCTCGAGCTCAGTTCTGCTGTCGTAGGTGCTACCTGTGCAGTGGGAGAAAGGAGTTTCATTTTACCCAGGGGAGAAGTTCCGCCTGGGGGTATCAGGACATTATCTTCCGTCCAGGTCCAGCCCTTTTCAGAGAGCCATGCCTTTGCCCCTGCCATGTCATGAGGGTATACCAGGATGTTTCCCTCGTAGTATGGAGAAGCGGGAGGCAGAAAGGAAGCCAGGGGCGCCGCGTATCCCTGGAAAAGACCCCTCACGATCTCTTCCCTTGGTATGGCCTGCCAGGCAGCCTGTCGGAGTTCCTGCATGGTCCAGGGAGCTTTTCTCAGGTTGAAACCAAGAAAGAAACCGTGAAAGGCCTGTGCCAGGGAAAGGTCAATATTCTCATTTCGGGATAGTTTTTCCACATCCACAGGTCTTGTGATGTCGCCGAGGATATCGATATCACCCTTTTCCAATGCAAGGACCTGGGCATCGGGGTCCCTTATTATCACCATGTAAAGTTCCTCTATGTGAGGTCCCCTTATATCCTCGGGTGAAAAGAGGTCTATCGTGGCTGCAGGAGCAGTCTGCAGGTTTGCAAGAAGTATCAGTAGAGCCGGGACAAGGGAGCGGTAAGCCTTTTTCATTTTCTATCCCTTCCTTCCATTTCCTTTTTTCTGGTGGTTACATTATAACGATTGGAGGCTTCCATGCCGATAGAGGCAGGACCATTTGGCTGAAACATTATACTATCACAATACCGTGTTATATAATTACATAAGCTGATATTGACAGGAGGTGTCTCCTATTCCCTGGAAAGAACTTGAACATACAGCCGATGTGGGAATCGAGGTCTGGGGGAATGACATGGAGCAGGTGTTCAAAGATAGCGCCAGTGCCATGTATGGCATTATTTTTGCCCATTCTGGTTTTGCCGGAACAGGAGAAGCCCATGATATCACCCTGGAGGGGCATGATCTTCAGGATCTTGCAGTTCTCTGGTTGAATGAACTCATATATCTCATAGAGGTCAGGAACAGGATATACAGGGTTGCCTCGATGTATCTGGACCAGCTGGATCTCCGGCTCACCACAAGAGGTTTTCTCTATCCCTCACCGAAGGTCCTGACACCTTTGAAAGCCGCGACTTTTGGCGGAATTTTTCTGGTTCCCTCAGGATCGCCCAGGTTGAGGCTTTATTTTGATGTCTGACAGGGAGGTAAGGGTCATGAAAGATTTTCTTTCAAGAATAGGCCCATGCAGGTGGGAATTGAGCATGGAAGCCCAAAAGGGTATGCATGTCCCTGGTCTTGTATATGGTGATGAGTACATTATCGACAGGCTTGAAAAGGAGGAAGCCCTCAAACAGGTGGCCAATGTCGCCTGTCTTCCGGGTATTACAGGTTACAGTTATGCCATGCCTGATATTCACTGGGGATATGGTTTCCCCATAGGAGGAGTTGCTGCTTTCGATATGGAAGAGGGGATCATTTCCCCGGGTGGGGTGGGGTACGATATTTCCTGCGGCGTGCGGATCATGGTCTCCCACCTTACAGAGAAGGAATTCCAGCCCTTTGCCGATAAGATAACTGCCGGTATTTTTGCGGCTGTACCATGTGGTGTTGGTTCGAAGGGAGTAATGCATCTGGACGAGAAGGAATTGAAACGTTTTCTTTCGGATGGAGCTGAACGTGCAGTAGACCGTGGATACGGTTCCCGGGAAGACCTTCTTTCTATCGAGGATAGAGGCAGACTGGAGAATGCAGGTCCTGAAAGATTGTCCGGAAGGGCCATTGAAAGAGGGAGGGATCAGATGGGGACCCTCGGTTCGGGCAACCACTTTGTGGAGGTCCAGGTCCTGGACGAGATATATGACAGGGAAGTGGCGGATCTTTTTGACCTTCACTCCGGAAGTGTGGCTGTAATGATCCATTGCGGGAGCAGGGGATTGGGCCATCAGGTCTGCGAGGATCATATCCGGATAATGTCACAGGCCATGGCAAAATACAGGATCCAGGTCCCCGACAGGCAACTCTGCTCGGTACCCCTGGCTTCACCCGAGGCTGATGATTATCTCGCGTCCATGAAGGCAGCAGCTAATTTTGCACTGGCCAACAGGCAGGTAATAGGCGCCAGGGTCAGGGACGTATTCCAAAGATATTTTCCGGGTGTTAATCTGACCCTTCTTTATGATGTGAGTCACAACATGGCCCATCTGGAGACCCATTGTTTCAGGGGAAAAAGAAAAAGATTTTGTGTCCATCGCAAGGGCGCCACCAGGGCTTTGCCTCCGGGACATGAGGATCTACCTGTGAAATACAGGAAGAGTGGTCAGCCTGTGATCATTCCGGGAAGCATGGGGACCTGCAGTTATATTCTTACAGGGACTGCCCTTGGGGCAGAAGAATGTTTCGCCTCCACCTGTCATGGGGCAGGCAGGATAATGAGCCGACATGCCGCAAAGAAGACAGCCAGAGGAGAGGATGTCAGGAAAGAACTGGAGTCCATGGGAATACACGTGATGGCTGAGAGCTACAGGACATTGAGCGAAGAGTCCCCACGGGCCTACAAGGATGTGGAGAGGGTGGTCTCAGTTGTGGCTGAAGCGGGCATAAGCAGAATTGTTGCACGCCTGAAACCCCTGGCCGTGATCAAAGGCTGAGAGCCCATGTCTATCAATTCCCGCGAAAATATGTCCCT
>JAFGMB010000058.1 GCA_016927765.1 Synergistales bacterium | reverse complement strand
CGTCCCTTCCGGTCTTTGATCCCACCAGAACCGCTATATGACCAGGTTCTGCGGTTTTTGAGCTGACGATGCTGTCTACGTCTACAATGCCGATGCAGAAAGCATTCACAAGGGGATTGTCATTATAGGATTCATGGTAGAAAGTCTTGCCTCCAACTGTAGGAACTCCTACCGCATTTCCGTATCCACCTATTCCTTTTACTATACCTGTTGCAAGGTTCTGTGTTTTGGATGACCCGGGATTTCCGAAAAAGAGGCCGTCCATGGAAGCGATGGGTCGTGCGCCTAGGGCAAGGATATCACGGATAATTCCTCCCACTCCTGTGGCCGCTCCCTGGTAAGGGGCAACCGCCGAGGGATGGTTATGGCTCTCCACCTTGAAGGCCAGTCCCAGACCGTCCCCTATGTCAACGATCCCTGCATTTTCCCCGGGTCCCATGAGTACATGTCTGCCCTTTGTCGGGAAGCCACTGAGCATCTTTTTTGTTGATTTATAACTGCAGTGCTCAGACCACATTACACCCATGATAAGCATCTCGGTGTCGTTAGGTTCTCTTCCAAGCTCTTTCACAAGGGCCTGGTATTCCAATTCGGTAAGTCCTGCTTCACTGTGGTGCATGTCAGGCTCCTCCCCTTTCAAGCCATTTCTTGACGGATCTCCACATAAGGGCCCCGTCAGTCCCACCGAGGATCCCCTCGCTGGCACGTTCCGGATGGGGCATTAGCCCGAGGATGTTGCCTTCCCTGTTGGTTACTCCGGCTATGTTGTTCAAGGCTCCGTTGGGATTGAAATCAGAAGAGACTTTCCCATCGGGGCTGCAGTATCGAAAGACCACCTGTCCATTGTCCTCAAGTTCACCAAGTTCCCCGGGAGGCAAGAAATAAAGACCCTCATGATGGGCAATAGGGAATTGGAGCACCTGTCCTTCGTTGTAAAGGGAGGTAAAGGGTGTATCCTTCCTTTCTACCCTGATATAACATCTTTTGCAGATAAAGGTGAGGGTTTTGTTGGAAAGAAGGGAGCCCGGTAAAAGCCTGCTTTCTGTGAGGACCTGGAAACCATTGCATATTCCCAGAAGCAGCTTCCCTGAAGAAGCATGGTCCCTGACAGCTTTCATGATGGGTGAAGTGGAAGCCATTGCTCCGCATCGAAGGTAGTCTCCGTAGGAGAACCCCCCGGGCAGTATGACCAGGTCTGTATCAGAAGGCAGAGTGTCCTCCTTGTGCCAGACGGGCTCCACAGGTTCTCCTGTAATTTCCTGTACTGCATGAATTACATCCCTGTCACAGTTACTTCCGGGGAATATGACCACTGTGGTTTTCATGGTCAACTCTCGATCTCGATCTCATATTGCTCGATCAACTGGTTGACCAGGAGATCATCGCACATCTTTTCTGCTTCGCTGAGTGCATCCTCCCTGGATGCCGCATTGACCCAGAGCTGGATGTATTTACCTACCCTGACATTCACCAGGTCCGAATACCCGCTGTCAATAAGCGATTTGGCCACTGCCTTACCCTGGGTGTCGAGAACACCATCTTTCAGGTAAACCAGGATCTTCACGTGAAAGGAATCCATGCTATTCACCTTTTGAGGTGATCCTGGACCAGATTTCCTGGTATGCTCCAAGAACGTTACCAAGATCTTTCCTGAAACGGTCCTTGTCAAGCTTCTCGCCGCTTGATCTATCCCAGAACCTGCACGTATCAGGTGAAATTTCATCAGAAAGGAGAAGGTTGCCTTCGGGATCCTTCCCGAATTCAAGTTTGAAATCCACAAGGATAACATCAAGTTTTTCAAAGTATTCCTTCAGTAGCTGATTAACCTTGAGGGTGATCTCCCTGATCTTGTCAAGCTCTTCCCTTGTGGACCAGTTGAAAAGAATGGCATGATCCTCAAGGATAAGAGGATCCCCAAGTTCATCGCTTTTCAGGTAGTATTCCACGAGGGGACTGGGAAGGATCATGCCTTCTTCCACACCAAGCCTTCTGCACAGAGTGCCTGTGGTGATATTCCTTGTAACCACCTCTACGGGAATGATATTCACTTTTTTGACCAGTTGGCGCGTTTCGTCTATTCTTTCAATAAAATGGGTGGGTATTCCTTTTTTATTCAGGTACTCAAAGAGTCTGGAACTGATGAGGTTATTAAGTCTTCCCTTTCCCTCCATTTCGGCTTTTTTCTGAGCGTTGAAAGCTGTCAGTGAATTCTTGTAGTCCACCAGAAGCACTGCAGGGTCATCGGTGGCATACATTTTTTTTGCTTTTCCTTCATATAACATGGAACCCGTTTTCATTAAGAGCACCTCCAGGAAGAATGTGTTTACATTATTTCTAATAGAAGAATAAAAGTCAATAATATATTTGACTTATTTTTACTTCTCCTTGTAATATGCAGTAAACCACAGGGTTATCAACATATTTGCTCCCTTATTGGAACATCCTGGTCTTTCAATGTATCGGTGAAGGTATGGAGAGTTTACTTGCAGAGGGTATCTGCAATATAATAATCATTCTGTGGAAGAACCTTTTCCTCCTTTCCAGGGTGTTAACCAAAGATTGAATGGGTGATCTTGATGAAACTCGATAGGATCCGCAATTTCTGTATCATTGCTCATATTGACCATGGTAAGTCCACATTGGCCGACAGGCTTCTTGAACGGACCAGTACTGTGGATATACGGTCCATGAGAGATCAGCTGCTGGATTCCCTGGATCTTGAGAGGGAAAGGGGCATAACCATCAAGCTGGTGCCTGTAAGGATGAAGTACGTTGCGCCGGACGGAGCAGTGTATATCCTGAACCTTATCGATACTCCAGGACACGTGGATTTCGGATACGAGGTATCAAGATCCCTGGCTGCCTGCGAAGGAGCCCTGCTCGTGGTCGATTCCTCCCAGGGAGTGGAAGCCCAGACCCTTGCCAATGCCTATCTTGCTGTGGAGCAGGGACTGGAGATCATTCCTGTGATCAACAAGATAGATCTGCCTTCGGCCAGGCCGGAATATGTCAAGAACGAGATCGAAGAACTTGTAGGTCTTGATTCCTCAGATTCTGTCCTGGCAAGCGCAAAGGACGGTACGGGGATAGATGATATCCTGGAAAAGATCATCAAGCTGGTACCGGCCCCTGATGGAGACCCTGACGAACCTTTGCAGGCCCTGATATTCGATTCCGTCTATGATAATTATCGTGGGGTGGTATGTTATATAAGGGTTGTAAACGGTACTATCACAAAAGGACAGGAAATACTTTTCATGGCAACGGACAAGAGATATGCCGTTGAGGAGATAGGGGTTTTCAACCCTGCCCTTCAGCCCGCAGATGTATTAGGACCCGGAGAAGTGGGCTATCTTATCTGCAACATCAAAACCCTTTCAGAAGCCAGGGTAGGAGATACAGTGACCGGGGCTTCCAAGGTCGCCCACAAACCCCTACCAGGATACCGTAACCCGAAACCCGTGGTCTTCTGCGGGTTTTATCCCGTGGAAAGGGAAGAGTATCCCCTCCTGAGAGAATCCCTGGAAAAATTACAGTTGAACGATTCAGCCCTTTTCTTCGAACCTGAGACCTCAGTAGCCCTGGGATTCGGTTTCAGATGTGGATTCCTGGGACTGCTGCATATGGAGATAGCCAGGGAGAGATTGAGGAGGGAATTCG
>JAFGMB010000005.1 GCA_016927765.1 Synergistales bacterium | reverse complement strand
GGAATTCCTTCTTCTATGAGGTGAAGATATAATTTATGAGCTGCCACGCAATGCTCCTGGAATCTGCTTTGCAGGGCATCATTCCCGGTCAGCGTTAAAGGGGTAACAAATTGAGGCTCTTCCATTGACACATATCGCTGGCTCTGCTGGCTGTAACTGGCCATCCTGTGTCTAACAAGCTGGTGACTGCATACCCTGCTGATGCCATCTATTCCGAAGGTAAAGGAGGCATGCTCGAAAGGGGACATATGACCACTTCGAAGGAGATGAGAAATAAAGCGACTCATCTGTTCAGGTTCTATGTGATCAAGTATTTCAGACACAGAACTGTTGCTGTAACAGAGCTTGGCCGCTGCAGCAACAGTTCTGTCAGGATAGGGAGTATGAGCTATCAAATGGACCTGGATGCCCATAATATGACCTCATTTCCACAAAAAGGGGGCGTGAACCCCCAATTATTCCTCAGTTTCTGTATCTTGTCTCTGGCCGTAATTAATTCCCTCATACTTCTTTTTGAATTTCTGAAGGCGTCCTTCCTCCGCAAGTACCCTGCTCCCTCTTTTGCCGGTATAGAAAGGATGACATTCTGAACACACACCTACTTTTACCTCTGACATGGTTGAACGGGTCTGAAAGGTATTACCGCAGGCACAGGTCACTTTGCATTCTTTATATTCAGGATGAATATCTTTTTTCATTTACCTTACACCTCCTGCATTTCAACAACACAATTATCACTCTGGACAAGGAGAAACTGTACCACAGGAATGAAGGATTAGCAAGTGGTATTTACAGATGCATCACACCCAACCCGCACCTTTCATGATGTGCGACTGCGTGATAAGCGGTATCTCCCATTACAGCTACAGAGATCCATCTCTGGCTCCGTACTATGCCGATCTTTGCCCCCACACTGGCTTCCAGCATTCCAACTGAAATGAAACCATCCATTGCTTCCACTGCTGCATGCATAAGGGCATGCATTTCCCGTCGATTCTTTTCAATAACCCCTGCATTGAGGGACGCCCCGACAAGGGCTCTTGTCAGCTTTTGAGGGAGGTCTCCAATGAGACCTCCCACCTCGGTAGCAACGGATTTCCATTTAAAGGCAGTGAACTGTTCTTTGAGCTGTCTCTCCTCTTCAGGAGTGGATGTTGCGGCCAGAAGCAGGGCGGCCCTGCCCAACTGGTTATCATCATCAAGGTGGATATTAACAGTAAAGTCGTACCCTCTCTGAAGATCTCTGACTTCGTTTCGAGATATCTTTGAGCATTCAGGGGCTGAAATCTCGCTCTGGGCAGGAGAACTCTTCTCCTCTATTTCGCTTCCTTGATTCTCGGTGGTAAAAATGTGTTTCCAGTTCATACTCATCCTTTCTCCTCTCCTTTTATTCTTATGAAGACTCTCTTGTATGATTGGACCTTTTTAGGGATACTAGAAAACAGCAAATGGTTCATCATCAAAGATTGTATGAAGAATACTTTATTCTAACATTTTTTGTACCATCTTGGGTATTCTTTCTGGCCTTATGCGGAGAATACTGAAAATCTGGTGTATCTCTTGATGTTCAAACATGGTGGTTTTATACTATTAGTGTAGGAATAAGCCAATGCCTTTGGGAACGCGGCTAAAGGTAACAGGGTTTCTGGTTTGTTTCGTTAAATATCATTCAACTTGAAGGGGGAATATTTGTATGAAGAAACTCATCGTTTTTGTTATGGTCTCAGTAATGCTGGTAGGTGTTTTTGCAGGCGCTGCCTGTGCGAAGACTTTTGTCTCCTTGGCCACCGGTGGAACAGGCGGAACATACTATCCCGTGGGTGGCGGAATAGCCGATATCGTTTCCAAATACGTACCTGAAGTTCAGATGACCTCTGAAACCGGTAATGCCTCCCAGGCTAACCTGAACCTGATCGGCACCCATCAGATAGAAATGGCTCTGGCCCAGAATGATGTTTCCATGTGGGCTTTTAAAGGCATGAAACCCTTTACGCAGGAATTCCCGAACGTCAGGATGATAGCTTCCCTCTATCCTGAAACTCTACATGTGATTACCATGAAGGGTTCGGGAGTAAAAGATATTATGGATATCAAGGGTAAAAGAGTCTCTGTCGGTGCCCCTGGTTCAGGCGTGGCTGCTGACGTGGCAGCTATCCTGCGCGTAGCTGGTATTAAATACGGGGAGATGAAAACCGACTTCCTGGACTTCAACAACACCACCCAGAGATTCAAGGACAACCAGCTTGATGTAGGCTTTGTGGTAGCAGGATTTCCTACAGCCTCCATCATGGACCTGGCCACCATGCATGATATCGATCTTGTAACTTTCAGTGACGAGTTCATGGACAAGCTGATCGCTGAATATCCTTTCTTTGCAAAGAATGTAATTCCAGCAGGAACCTATAAAGGCGTCGACCACGATACTCCTACTCCTGCAGTAATGGCAGTATGGGTATGTGATGGTGACCTCGATGAAGACCTGATATACAAGATCACCAAGGCATTCTGGGAAAACGTTGAAGAACTTTATCCTATCCATGCCAAGGCCAAGCTCATTACTCTCGACACGGCTCTCCAAGGACTGTCAGTACCTCTTCACCCAGGTGCAGAGAAATATTACAAAGAAGTCGGCATGACCATCCCTGCGATTAAATAATCATGGGTATTTAATGCTTGTCACGAAAATGAAGGGCACCCTTGCCAGGGTGCCCTTCATTTTTTTATTGAATCTTCCCTCTCGGAAATTATTTTTTGATCCTGGAAGAGATAAGGTCGACCCATTTGGGGAATGAACCTATATTTGTTATCCCAGAAAAAAAACTGCCCTTTCCTCCCCCTCTTACATTAAGCTCAGGCATGGAATCCATAAGGGCCGGAAGGTCAAGCTCGACTTTCTCTCCTTTTCTCAGAACAAAATTGAATAAATTTCGTTCGTTCCCTGTAACCATAGCCAGAACGAGAGAATTGGGATCCTCTTCTATCTTTCTTCTCGAAAGCTGGTTTACTATCTCTAGGGGGAGTGATTCAGGATTTGAATAATACAGTTGATAAGCCCCCGCGGATGAAATGTTCCAGGGAATGCTTACAAAGGGGATCAGGTTCTTAATGTTACTGGAAAGGTTCTGATTTTCCACCTTGAGGTTTCGGAAGGTCTTGAGGATCTCCGTTGCCGAAAGACCTGTTGTGTTTGAAAACTCTCTAAGGATACGGCTATGCTCCACGCAGATACGTTGCCTTTCGAGGGAATACTTCACTTCCCATGAAGGCTTTCTCCCTTTCAGGGCCAGGACAATGAACCCGCCGATCTCATCTGTTCTGTTAACATGTGTCCCTGCGCAGGCATTGAGGTCCATGTCCCCTATCCTTACAACCTTGACCGGTTCTTCAGGTGAAAGAAGATCCCATTTTGCCTTGAGACCGTCAATACTTCTGGCAGTATCATATTCATAGCCCAGGACTTTAACCTCAAGCGCCATTCTAATTAGATGATTTACCCTTTCCTCGGCATCGAACATATCTCGAAGTGTCAGATCGCCATCAAAATTGAAATATACGGTACTTGCATGGTCGTGAATATTCACTTTGGTGGTCATAAGGCCTTCAAAATGGTCTTCAAGAACTCGTGAGAATAAATGTTGAGCAGTATGAGACCTTGACAGTACCAGGTTTCTGGCATCATCGAGAAAAACCTCTACTTTCTCTCCTGTTTCAGGACTGCCCTCTTGAATAAAAACTGTAAGAAATTTAGAATTACCATCCTTTTCACAGTCTTTTACTTTTCCACGGAATCTTCTGGAACGGATCTCTCCGGAATCTCCTGGTTGACCTCCACCCTCCGGATGGAAGGGATTTTCTTCAAGCCAGATATGATATTCTTTTCCTTTTTGATGAATTATCTTCTTTACTGTTGTGTGAAATAGCATTTTGGAATACTCCTTCTTCTATAATCTATCTCTTGATCTGTAATCCATCATTCTGATTACTTGAGAAATGCCCTCTGGTTAACCATGCAACCAAGCAATACTATTAGTCCGGAAACCGAGATGCCGGTTATCAGGGGTGAAATATGGAGACCAATTGAGGGTGTCCATAGGAGTCCCAGAAAACCTCCCGCAATAGAGGCAAAAGCCCAATTGGCAGAGAGATGTCCTGGGAATAATATAGCGAAGACAAGGGGGAAAAACGTCCCTACTCCTCTTAATCCCATGCTCAGGAAACTCCATTGCAGTATCAGGGTACCATCAAGATAAGTACATGCAACAGCTGCTATTATCACCATGAGAGCTACCGTAATTCTGGACAGTATAAGAACAGTCCCAGAATTCTCTTCAAGCCGTTGATCAGCAAAGTGAAAAATGATGTCCCTTATGACATTCGTTGCAATCCCCAGAGAAAGCCCAGCCGCTGTTCCAATTACAGTTATCAGGATCCCTCCCCATAATATACCTGCAATGAGGGGGGGGAAACTCTCGAAAATAAAGAACGCCAGAGCCTGGGATGGTTCAAGAAGGGAAACTGTGCTCCTCAGGTATAGGCCTATAAAAACGCCCATGAGTCCAAGAGGTGGTGTCATTGCAGCAGCTAAAAGAACACCCTTCCTTGCTGTAGAGGCGGATGAGGCAGCAAAGATCCCCTGGATATATATCTGAGTGCAGAAAACCCCTACTATCATCGAAATACAGGCACCGGCATCTTCGATATACCCCCTGCCGAACAAGTGGAAATATGGATGGAAAGACATGGTGCGGTAAAGAGAAAAAGGAGTTGCACCTGACATGAGAACAAAAGAAGAGCAGAGTAACAGGGTAAGATACAGAAGAACAATCTTGGCTTTGCCCAATTGGCTGTAACTTTTTAAACCACCCAGAAAAATAAATGCCATGACCAGAAAAGCAGTAAGAATGACGGCCTGTGCGGTAATAATCGGGAAAATGGCTTTTAGAAGGGCTACTCCCGCAAGGAATTGTGCGATCACTGACAGCAAAGTACCTGTTAATGAGGTCAACATGGACAGGATACTTGTTGAATAGCCATACTGATCTTTTATAAATTCGGGTATGGTAACAAGGTTAGAATTCCTCAATGGCTTTGCGAACCATAGTCCCAGAAAAAGACAACCTAAGCCCGCCCCAAGAGTGAACCACCATGCAGAAAGCCCATACTGATAGGCCATTTGAACCGTTCCAACGGTCGATGCTCCACCCACCAGTGCTCCCAGGATTATTCCGCTGACACCTGAAGCTGATGCACTTCTGCCAGCCATGGAATAGTCGGAAGGGGTTGTTACAGTTTTTGAAAAATATGCACCAATAACGGTAAAAATAGTGATTATTGAAATTGCACCAAGTAAGAACATCGAACACCGCCTGAAAATGAAGGTCCGAAGTCATATTATACTGGTTTACTAAAATAAAAACGCCCCTTAGAAAAGGCACGGCTTGGCATGTTGTAAAAGAAATAGGCCTTACAAGATATACAGAGGCCAGACTTCAGCTGAGATGTCGTATGAGGAATGCATGGGGAAAAATATTTCATCTGATACTAACGGACAAATACCCTTTATGGGGAGGAGGTCATGTAAGTGATAATAACTTTCCGAGGATAAATATCTTTCAGTATTGGAGTTACTCAGATAACTTATAGTCCGTCATGGATAGAATTCCTTCTACCCCATCTACCTTGGAGGGGCTTATGTTATCAGCAGATGAAATATGGCGTGCCTGGCGAGAGTCGAACTCGCGACCTCTGGTTCCGGAGACCAGCGCTCTATCCACTGAGCTACAGGCACGCTTGGCATAAAGAAGGTACAAGTCTCTCGCTTTTTTGTCAAGTTCCCTAGGGAACGTTATTTTTTAAAAGTTACCACAGTGACCCCATGCCCACCTTCGCCCGCATTGCCAAGCCTGAATTCACTGACATAGGGTAGTCTGTTGCAGATAGAGTGTACTTCCTTTCTCAAGACCCCCTGCCCTCGCCCATGGATGATAAGGACAGAATCATACCCCGCCCGCATTGCCTGGTCCAGGTATCTCTCCAGAAGGGGGATTGACTCTTCGACGGTCATACCTCGTATCATAAGCGAAGGTGGGATATTCACTGGCCTCTCGATTCTAATTGTATTAGCAGGTCTGTCTATTTCTTTCTCACGCGCAGTTCTTACGATCTTTAGACGGTCCCTTGGTATCTCCATTCGTATTTGCCCAACCTGGACAGTCGCTTTTTCCCCTTCCACAGAAAGGACCGTACCTCTGTTTTTGCCGTTATCGATCTGGACAATCATGCCTTCTAAAAGCTGCTCCTGTTGTTTAGGGGACCCACTGGATTTTCGTGTTTTCTTATTCATTGAGATTGTCTCTTCAGAAAGGTTTTGAAAAAGGGCTTTTTCCTCTGCAAGTTTCCTGTGTGCCGCAGAAAGAGCTGCCCCTTCGAGTTTTTTAATAAGAGCAAGAGAGCGGGTTCTTGCATCCTTTATTATGTCTTTCGCCTCTTCTCTGGCAGATCTGAGTATGTCGGATCTTTCATTCTCAAGCAATTGCCTTTCAAGGGACAAAAGTTCTTCCTTTTCATCCAGTTGTCGTCGTACCAGAATATTATTTTCGGCTACTTTTTGTACTTCCAGCTGTTTATCATGTAATTCATCAATTATCCTGGAAGTGAAGGCTCCTTCGTCCTCCATTGCCTTCCTGGCCCTTTCAATCACCTCCAAGGGCATTCCGAGGCGCTCGGCTATTATAAGAGCATTGCTTTTCCCGGGGGCCCCCATGATCAATCTGAAAGTAGGTTGTAAAGATAATTCATCGAATTCCATACTGGCAGTTTCAATTCCTGGAGAAGAAAGGGCAAATCTTTTTATTGGATTGTGATGGGTGGTAGCAATGGTCATTATTCCCTTTTCCCTGAGAACGTCGAGGATCGCGATCCCAAGGGCTGCACCTTCCTGGGGATCTGTGCCGGATCCCATTTCATCGATCAGGAGCAATGAGTCCTTTTCAGCATGATGTAACATATCAATGGTTGTAATGATATGACCGCTGAAAGTTGAAAGATTCTGCTCTATGCTCTGTTCGTCCCCTATATCAAAAAAAATGGAAGAAAAACGACCTACTTCTGAAGCCTCTGCTGCTGGGACAGGAAGCCCGAACCAGGCAAGAATGATACAAAGGGCCACTGTTTTAAGAGCGACAGTCTTCCCTCCTGTATTGGGTCCGGTAATTACAAGTATCCTGAATTTCCTGCCGCAGCTTATGTCCAGAGGGACCGGTCCAACCTTCAACAAGGGATGCCAGGCCTTTTCAAGTTTAAATTCAGAACGTTCTGAAATGACAGGCAGATTCCAGGCTTTATCATCCAGGAGTTCTGAGACAGCCAGAAGAAAATCGAAGGCTGCAACTGCCGATTCCGCTTCTAAGAGAGCTCCCCTCCTTGT
>JAFGMB010000057.1 GCA_016927765.1 Synergistales bacterium | reverse complement strand
GAATTAGTTATGGTCGAGAGTGAAGGCCAGGTCAAAGCTGAAACAACAGCCGAGCCCCAGCAGAAACCTTCTCTTTCAGATCAGCAAGGTCTTCCTGGGGAAGCAAGAATTCCCATGTCATCAGAGGGGCAAAAGGATGTTGTGATAATTGGAGCGGGTCCGGGAGGATATGTTGCAGCCATCAGGGCTGCCCAGTTAGGAGCCAGGGTGGCGATAATTGACAGAAAACACCTGGGGGGTACCTGTCTTAACGTTGGTTGTATCCCCACCAAGGTCCTTCTCCATACAGTGGAGCTTTTCAATGCAGTTAAAGAGGGAAAGGGTATCGGACTAATGGCTGACAACGTCAGGGTAGACTGGTCTTTGCTCATGAAGAGGAAAGAAACAGTTGTCTCCCAGCTTGTCGGAGGCGTACGATCCCTTCTTTCCTCCAACGGGGTTGAGATCATGGAGGGCGAGGCTTCTTTTGTAAACGAAAAAGAGGTACTTGTGAAAAGCGCCACTGGAGAAAGCCATGTCAAGGCCGATCATTTTATTATCGCCACCGGTTCAGAACCTATCCTGCCTCCAATTCCAGGGATCCATACCGAAGGTGTAATTACAAGCAATGAGGCTTTAAGCCTTGAAAAGATCCCTTCATCCATGACCATTATCGGAGGCGGGGTAATAGGTGTGGAATTCGCCTCCATATTCTCAAGCCTGGGGTGTAATGTGACCATCGTGGAAATGCTCTCGGAGATACTTCCCAATACGGATGAAGAGATAACAGGGATACTGAAAAAACTCCTCCAGGTCAAAGGTGTGAAGTTCTACACTTCTTCAAAGGTCACCTCCCTTTCCAGGGGTAAGACCGGTGTAATGACCTCGATTGAAACCGCTTCAGGAACAATGGAGCTCGATTCTGAAAAAGTACTCCTTTCTGTTGGCAGAAAGCCTGTAACTGAAGGATTAGGTCTTGAAAGGATCGGAATGAAGATGAACCGGTCAAGGGTGATGGTGAACAGTGAAATGAAAACCTCCATTGATCATATCTATGCTATAGGTGACTGCTGCAGTCCTGTAATGCTGGCCCATGTGGCATCCCGGGAAGGGGAAGTGGCAGCAGAGAATATCCTGGGCCATAAGGCCAGGATGGATTACAAGACCACTCCCGGTGCGGTTTACACCTCTCCTGAGATAGCCTGGGTCGGTATGACCGAGAAAGAGGCAAGAGAAAAGGGCCATCATGTCAGGATCGGGAGATTCCCCCTGGTGGCTAATGGGAAAAGCCTCATTATGGGTGAAACGGAAGGTATGATCAAATTTGTCGTGGATGGAAAATATGATGAGATCCTCGGTGTTCATATCATTGGTCCCAGGGCTACGGATCTCATTGTTGAAGGTGCACTGGCATTGAGGCTTGAAGCTACGGTCGAAGAGATCATATCTACCATTCATGCCCATCCCACTGTGGGAGAAGCCCTTGGAGAAGCGGCTCTTGATGTTTTGGGAAGAGCCCTACACATCCCTCCCAGAAAGAAATAATGAAGTTCCTTATATATATAACCTGAACAATGGAATGACAGAAATTTTACGGGGGGGTGTCATGTACATGACACCCCCGCAGTTCATAGGAAAAGGAGCCGCTTCAGTATAATATCCCTGTCAAAGGTTCGGATAGTCCATGAAGCTACACATGTCGGGCTTCCTCCATCGGAGGTCACCAGGTTGTTTTCATGGCCCGAAAAAAAGGTACGTTCAATAAGCGCGATCTTTTATGATTCGCAGTACATAAAGTCTTGACCCTTGGTTATGGGGCTATCAGATCAAGCAATTCTTCTTTCGGGATGCCTTTGAAATAGTGTCCAAGATGGACATGTTCAAGTTCTTTTTCCAGGTCAGTTCTTTCATATCTTGTTCCTTTAAGGCGGGATTCGATGTCCCCAAGATCTCCATTTCCGAAAAAATCTCCATAGAATTTACAGTTAAGGATCCTACCATCTGATACCTTCAGAAGGACTTCTACTTTTCCAAACTCGAATCTTTTCGATTTCTTTTCGCTGAATTCCGGAGATCTTCCGTAGTTCCAATCCCAGGAATCATATTTCTGCTGTGCCAGCAAGGATATATCCGTCAGTTCTTTTTCACCAAGTTCAAACCTGGTGAGTTTTACCCCGGTACTCGGAAAATGCTCGATTATTGAGTCCTTGAATTCCTGGATAGTCATACCTTTTTGAAGATGAGGCCTGATGTTCGTAACACGGCTCCTTATTGATTTGATCCCCTTTGATACAAATTTTTCACTGGAGGTTTTCAGAGCTTTTGCAAGTACGGAAAGATCTGATTCGAACAGGAGAGTTCCATGATGCAAAAGTTTTCCCTTTCTCATGTACTGTGCATTCCCCGAAAACTTTTTGCCTTCGATGGTCAGGTCATTCCTACTGGTAAAAGCCGCATTAACTCCAAGGTTTTTAAGGATCTCGATGATGGGGGCGGTATATCTGGCAAAGTCAAAATCGTGATCTTTCCGGGTGTGTACTATAAAAGTGTAGTTCAGATTTCCCATATCATGGTATACAGCACCACCACCGGAGATCCTTCTGACCACGTGGATATCGTTTTGTTTAACAAAAGTGGAGTTCACTTCCTCCAGGGTGTTCTGAAATCTTCCTACCACGATAGTTGGTTCATTCTGCCATAATAAAAAGAGATCATCTTCTTGAGATTCAAGATTTTCAAAGAGATATTCCTCAAGGGCCAGGTTATATCTCGGATCTATAGATCCGGTTTCAATGATTTTCATGGTGCTCACACCTCATTTCATAAAGTCGCTGATCGTTAATTTTACACTATGTGATGTGTTGTTGCATCAGGAAAAGACTACCTTAACTGGGTATGATCTTTTGAATTTCATTGCACTTTCTGTTATGCTAACTATTATTCAACTGTTAAAGTATTATTTAAATACCTGTATGTCATTTCCGGTTTCAGGTATTTTTAACTTGCAGAGATGTACCCTTGACAGCTTCAGGGTCCAGGATCTTCTCCCGAGCAATATGGTGAGTTGAGATCACAAGTTCCCTTACGGTAGAAACCCGTTGATCCCCTTGAAGCTCCTGTCAGATTATGAAAATCAAGGCCTTAAGAACTTGGGAAAGGCTATGGAGAGGTGAAGATCTTGGAGGATAACGCCAGGCTTGTGGTTGTTTCGAACAGGTTGCCCTTATCCCTCTCCTGGGGAGAACAGGGATGGGAGACCAGGGTCAGTGCCGGAGGACTCGTCACCGCATTAGGGCCGGTCCTGAGGGATAGAGGCGGTTTATGGATAGGCTGGACAGGCACAACCAGGCAAGACCTGGATCTCAAGGTCCTGAAACGAGTTCTTGGTCCTGAATCCAGGCAAATGGGTTACCGCCTTATTCCGGTGTTGTTGAACAAGGAAGAGATCGATAATTACTACTACGGTTTTTCAAATGAGGTTATCTGGCCACTTTTTCATGATCTGCAGACCATCTGCCGTTTTGATCCGGCCTACTGGCATTCTTACAATTCGGTCAACGATACCTTTGCGAAGGTTGTTGCAAGGCATAGCAGGGAAGAAGACTTCTTGTGGATCAATGATTACCACCTTATTCCCCTTGCAAGATCAATTAAAGAGAGGGGATTCAAGCGGCGATGTTTTTTCTTTCTCCATATCACCTTCCCGCCCAAGGATATTTTTCTCAAGCTGCCATGGAGGGAGAGGTTGCTGAGAGATCTCATGGAATTCGAAATGGTGGGATTCCAAACGGTCAGG
>JAFGMB010000056.1 GCA_016927765.1 Synergistales bacterium | reverse complement strand
CGGTCACTGTAGCGCCATCCGGTATCAGCCGGGTCACATCTGCCACGCCTGTTACGCAGGGAAGCCCGTATTCCCTGGCTATGATGGCACCATGGATCAGCATGCCCCCTCTTCTTTCCACTACGCCCGCTGCCAGGGGAACAATGAAGGTCATGTTGGGGTCGATGGCATCGCAGACGAGTATTTCCCCCTTTCTGAATGAGAAAAGGTCCGGGGTATGGCGGATCACCCTCGCTTTGCCGGTGGCAAGCCCCGCATTGGCCGGGTGCCCGGTGACCTGTCTTGCCCTTGTTTCCAATCCAGGCGGGGCCTCCCTTTCAACAGGGGGTTCTTCTTCCCTGAACTCTGGCCTGTAGGAGCTATCGCTAAGGCAGAGGGTCAAATTGTCAAACTCCAGCCTGGTAGTATCAACGGAGAATTTCCCTGAAAGCCTTTTCCTTCCTTCTTCCATTGCCCTTGAAAGCTCTCTCTCAAGCCGGCCAAGGTGAAGGTTGTCATCGTCCCTTAATTTCCAGCTTGCCCTCGCAAGGTCCAGGAGTTCTTCTGCGAAACCCCTTTCTTCAGCGTTACCTAGGCTTTTGAGGAACCTCTCCTTCAGTTCCATGGATCTCCGGGTGGAACCGGGATCATCTTTTGGAGGAAGCTCTGCCATTTCAAGGACTATCCTGGTGATCCTGCCTCTCTCTTCTTCACGGTCGCTCCATTCTATCCCCAGGGATTCTTCCATCAGCAATTCGGCAAGGGCTGATTCGAATTCCATGTCGACCCTTTCCCCACGGAGAAGTTTTTCTCTCCGTAAAGTATCGGCTCTCACAAGGGTGGCAAGGTGCTCGATCTTCCTGTTCCGCCTCATGCTTTCCATATCGGTATTCTTCAACAGCTCCACGAACTCGTAAGGATCTTCTGGAGAGACGTTATCGTTGTAGTATTGTCCGAAAAGCCTCGCTCCGTGGGCAAAGGGGATAAATTCCTCCCAGTAGGTTCTTTTCCATTTTTCAAAGGATGCCTTTCTCCTGTCCAGTTCTTCCGCAAGTTCACGATCATTCAGGCCGGCCGGATCTATCCGGTTGAAAAGCCCTGATTCCTCATCCATGGACGGGATAAGTTCCTTTTCTATTCTTTCCCTCAACCTGCCGAGGTCATCGAAGCTTCTTTTCAGGGAAAGATACCATGCTCTCCTGTCATCCTGAAGCCAGGCCGGCCCATCAGTTGCCGATATTGTGGTTATGGGCCTTGACTGGACCAGGCACAGGAACTGGCCCCTCCAGGTCCATTCCACATCCTGGGGAAAGCCGAAAAGCTCTTCCGTTTTCATGGCCATTTTCCTGACCCTGGCAATATCATGTTCTTCCAGGGGAGGAGAAAATGTTTTTTCGGACGGGACACTACAGGTCCCGGTCCCCTTTTCCAGCGGAACGACCATTACATCCCTTGAAAGCGGTGGATTGTGAGAGAGGATATGGCCATCTTTCCTTGAAAGGAACCACCTGTCCGGTTCGACCGTACCGTCCACAAGGCCCTGGTTCAGGCCCCAGACAGCTTCGAGGACCGAACGGTCCCTCCCTCCGGGATCCTTCGTAAATAAGACCCCGGACCTTTCACCGCTGACTATCTCCTGTACTACTACTGCCATGGAGCTTTTCCTGGTATCAAGACCCAGTTCCCTGCGGTACAGAAGTGCGCCGTCAGACCAGAGGGATGCCCAGACAAGCCTGATCTTTTCAATTATTCTTTCCGTGCCTTTTACGTTCACGAAGGATTCATGGAGTCCGGCAAAAGATGATAAAGAGCTGTCTTCTGACGGGGAAGAGGATCGCACCACGGTTGATATTCCCCTGAAGTTCTCTTCCAGGACAGGTTTCAGTTCAAGGTAGATCTTTTCCGGAAGGGGAGTTCGAACAAAAAGGTTCCTTATTCGCAGGGAGAGGTCCCATATCTCCTCCCAGCGCATGCCGGAGAGCTCTCTTCTTGTAAGTTCCATGAAAATAAGATCACCCAGGCCTGAAAGTTCGAGGAAATCTTCATATACCCGGGTGGTGACCGTTAATCCTCCCGGAACGGGGACACCTCCCCGGATAAGTTCAGAAAGGGCCCAGGCCTTCCCGCCAGTGAAGGGAATGTCTTCCTTCCTGATATCAGAGAGGGGGATTACTCTCCTCTTCATGGAAGATAACCTCCCTTACTTCCTGGAAATGAGAAACCATTACGTACTTTCGGACCTTTACCTTCAGAATGGCTATGGAAGGAGAGTTCATGAAATTTTTCAGGTAGGGGTGTTTGCCCATGATCATTTCAAGGCATCTTGAATATTCTTCAGCTGAGACCTCCCAGGCCGAGCCGAGAGCTGTAACTGCGACGGCTTCGGAAAAATCATCGATGCGGTTGTTCCGGTCATCTACGAGGAGAGATACCCTGGTGCTGTGTAAAAGGTTGGAAAACTTCCTGGTCGAGCGTGACGTGGCGAACAGAAGGGTCCTGAGGTCATCACCCAGGGTGAATGAAACGATATTCGAGTAAGGCCCCTCTTCTCCTTCCGTGGCAAGGACCGCAAGTTTCTGGCTTTCAAGAATATGCCTGATCCGGGCAAGTAGAACCTCATCGTATTGTCCCATCACGATTCTCCTCCTCTTCGGTCACACTGATGTGATGGCTCGGGGATTTCCTTTTATATAAGGATACCTTAAGGAGCTTTTCTTAGCTATGGTTAATTAAACCAGCATTTCAGGGCATTATTACTATTATTCTAATCTTGATAGGGAGATAAAGCGTTGACGCGATACTTGTCTAAGTATACAATTATCTTGTCAGTGGTTAGACCATTGAACCTTTGAGAGGTGCAAATTGTTAGAGACCATGGACAGATTCGAGAAGATAAGTAAAAAGACCTTTTCAGAATTGATAGTGGACCAGATAAAGAAAAGGATCAGCTCAGGGGAAATCAATCCGGGAGACAAGCTGCCCTCTGAGCGGGCTCTCGCGGAGATGTTCTCCGTAAGCAGGGCTACTGTCCGTGAAGCCCTGAGGGCACTCCAGTACATGGGTATCCTGGAGATCCGCCTCAATGACGGGGCCTATCTGAGTGACAGGATAAATCTTCTTTCAGACCATCTCAAGGCTTCCTACCTTCTCAAGCAGTTCACCCTTATGGAATTACTGGAAGCAAGACAGTTCATGGAGGTTTCCATAGTATCCCTTGCCACTTTGAGGGCTAACCCTGAACACATCAGCAGGCTCAGGAAGATCTACCAGAAAGAGCTTGATACCCGTGATGACATGAAAGAATTCATGGAAGCTGACGTGGCTTTTCACCTCGCTCTGACCGAGGCATGCCAGAACTCCTTTTTCATTAACCTTGTCAAGCCTGTAAGACAGCTTCTGAAGGAATCCAACCTGGACCAGTACAGGAAGCCCAACCAGGCTTACATAACTGCCGAATATCACGGAAAGATACTGGCAGCTCTCATAAAAGGTGACAGGGATCAGGCAGAAAAGGTAATGAAAGAACATATGCAGAACATAGTGGAGACCACTATGGAGATCTTTCACCAGGAATTGGAGAATACC
This sequence comes from Synergistales bacterium, assembly GCA_016927765.1. Lineage (GTDB taxonomy): Bacteria > Synergistota > Synergistia > Synergistales > JAFGMB01 > JAFGMB01. The sequence continues at coordinate 5,215 of JAFGMB010000056.1, read as the reverse complement.
GGGACCGGGAAAAACCATTAGATCTTTAACTGGAAGAGGTGGGAAAAATGAGTATGAGCCTTTTCGACAGGACCAGGGGATTTTTATCCCTGAAGCTCATGAACAGCGTGACCGAAAAGATCAGGAACGGTGATATTGAGGGAGTATCCTCTCTTTTCGAGACTATGGCTAAAATAGCACCGGCCAGGTATCACAGGGAAACTTTTCGGCTACTGGCTCGTAAGATAAGGGGAAACGACCCATTTGCCCGGCCATTCATAAGGCTTATAAGCGAACTCAATCCCCATTGCCTCCAGAAGTTCATGCAGAACCTCTTCGTGAACTTTATGATCATCGGGAGGGGAATCAGGGACAGGAAGACCCGGGAGCTCGGGGTGCACCTTCCCAATTTCATGGTCATAAGCCCGACCATGAAATGCAACCTCCACTGTAAGGGCTGTTATGCCGGAGAATATGACCAGAACCAGGACCTGCCCTTTGAGGTATTTGACAGGATCATAACGGAAGGGAAATCCCTGGGGATGTATTTCTATACATTGACAGGGGGAGAGGTGCTGATGTACGACAGGATCTTCGAACTCCTGGAAAAACATGACGATTGTTATTTCCAGTTCTATACCAACGGAACCCTTCTGACAGATCCTGTGGTGGATAAACTTGAATGGCTCGGAAATGTGGCCCCCATGATCTCGGTGGAGGGTACCAGGGAACACACGGATGCGAGAAGGGGCCAGGGTGTATATGACCAGATAGTCGATGCCTTCGGAAGGATGAAGAAAAAAGGCATGGCCTTCGGGTTCAGCGCTACTTACACGAACCTCAATGCCGATTACATAGCAAGCGAGGATTTCATATCCAGGATGGTCGACTTCGGATGCAATTTCGGATGGATCTTCCAGTACATACCTATCGGGGCCAAGCCGGACCTTACCTACATGGCCACCCCCGAACAGAGGAATGATCTCAGGGAAAACGTGGCAGCGTGGAGGGACAGCGGAGATCATCCCATCCTTTTCGGAGATTTCTGGAATGACGGCCCTTATGTGGATGGATGTATGGCTGGAGGCAGAAGATACTGGCATGTCATCTACAATGGCCTGGTGGAACCCTGCGTGTTCGTCCCCTTCGCCGTGGATAACATCCGTGAAAAGAGTATCGTCGATATAGCCAGGAGCCCCTTCTTCAAGGCCATCAGGGATCTTCAGCCCTATGAGGACGATAACCTTCTGCGACCCTGCATGATCATAGACCATCCCGAGATACTGAGGAAACTGGTAAGGGAATACGGGGCAAAGCCTTGCCATCCGGGGCTCGAGGCCATGCTCAGGGGAGAGGTGGCGGAAGGTCTCGATGAATATGCCAGGCAATTGAAGGAGATCTATGACCCCCTATGGGATGAATACTGGAGGGACAAGTACTGGAAGACCCTTGAAAGGGAGGACGATGCCTACACATTGGAAAAGGCAAGGAAACACCTCCCTGTTTCCTGCAGGAGCTGTTCCGGCTACGGATGCAGGTTATGATCCCTTCCCGGGCGGTGGAATACAAGACCTGTCCCTGATGGTGGGTTGAGAAACTTAATGGGGTGTGCCCGGAAGGGCACACCCTTTTTCCGTGGCATCATCTTTTGATGGCCGGTTCTTTTCTGGTATGCTTATACAAATTTTCCGAGAGTAAGGGACAATGTGATTTCAACCTGTTTTTTTCATGGAGGGATCTGAATGGTGAGAGTGGATAGGATCAGAAAAGACCTGGAGTTCCTGGCAGGAATTACATCAACACCAGGGGAGGGCGTTACGAGGCTGGCCTTCTCGGGGGAGGAGACTCGGGCAAGGGAATACCTCAGGAAAGAAATGGAGGCCGCCGGCCTGGAGCTTTACCGGGATAATGCCGGTAACCTTTTTGGTAGAAGGGAAGGAAGGCTGAAAGATGCTCCCGTGGTCATGTTCGGTTCCCACATCGATTCGGTGGTTCATGGAGGTGCTTTCGATGGGCCTGCAGGGATCATTTCAGCCCTCGAGGCCATGAGGGTGATAAAGGAGCAGTCCATAGAGACTTCCCTTCCCCTTGAAATGGTCATCATGACCGAGGAGGAAGGCGGCCGTTTCGGCTCGGGAGTCTGGGGGAGCCGGGCCATGGCCGGCCGAGTTTCCCGGGAAGAGATATTCGAGGGCAGGGATAAAGAGGGAATAACCAAGGCAGAGGCCATGCGGTCCTTCGGTCTCGATCCCGAGAAGGTCCGGGACGCGGAACGCGCTCCTGGCAGCATCAGGGCCTTCCTGGAACTCCACATAGAGCAGGGACCCATATTGGAGAACAACGGAAAAGACGTGGGCATAGTGGAGTCCATCGTGGGGATCAGGACTTTCTTCGTCACCATAAGGGGTAAGGCCGACCATGCCGGGACAACTCCAATGGAATTCCGGAAGGATGCACTGGTCGGTGCGAGCAGGGTCTTCTCGGAAGTGGACACCATCGCCCGCAGGTCCGGCAAGGGAACCGTGGCCACTGTAGGAATGGTAAATGTCAGGCCTGGTGCCTTCAACATCGTTCCCGAGGAAGTTCATTTCAGCATAGACCTTCGGGCCAGCTCCGAAGAGGTTATCGAAAAGGCCGCAAGGGAGATGAAGAGATTTCTTGAGGATCAATGTTCTGAGCAGGGGCTGGAATTCCTGTGGGAAGAGCGCCTGGCTGTTCCCCCGGTAAATATAGATCCCACCATCAGGGATGTCTTTGTCCAGGTGAGCGAGGAAAAGAACATATCCACCCATCTTATGGCAAGCGGAGCCGGGCATGATGCCATGGTCATGGCCAGTGTTGCCCCTGTGGGAATGATCTTCGTCCCAAGCAGGAACGGAAAGAGCCATTGCCCCGAGGAATGGACCGATTACGAACAGGTGGCCAAAGGGGCTGATCTTCTGCTGGGTGCGGTAATAAAACTGGCCGGATAGAACTGGCCATACAGTAAGATCTGAAGATCGCGATGCAGCAGGGGTGAATGTTTTCCTCCCTGCTGCATCTTCATTCAGGCCTACAAACGGTTATCTCCGTTAAGAAGGTTCCCCAGGCCACCAAGGATAGATCCTTCACCCCTGTCCTTGCCGCCATGCTGCGGGGCTGCCTTCAGCATCCTGCCTGCCAGTCTCGAGAATGGCAGGGACTGGAGCCATACTTTTCCCGGCCCCTGGAGCTGGGCGAAGAAAAAGCCCTCCCCTCCGAATAGCATGGTCTTCACATTTCCCGCCTGCCTGATATCGAAATCGACGGAGGGTTCGAAAGCCACGATGCAGCCTGTGTCGACGTGGAGGATCTCTCCGGGGTCAAGAACCCTTTCCTTGACGGTTCCGCCTGCGTGGACGAAAACCAGGCCGTCACCCGAGAGTTTTTGCATGATGAACCCCTCTCCGCCGAAGAGGCCGGTGAGGATCTTTTTCTGAAAATACAGATCCATGGACACCCCCTTTGCCGCACATAGAAAGCTGTCCTTCTGGCATATGAGGGTCCCTCCCACCGAGGGCAGTGAAAGGGGTATCACGTTCCCCGGGTAGGGAGCTCCGAAGGCCACTGCAGCCTTGCGGTTTCCCTGGTTCAGGAACTGGGTCATGAAAAGGCTTTCACCGGTGAGCACTCTTTTGCCTGCCCCCACCAGTTTTCCCATGAAGCCTCCCCCTTCAGCCCTGGCAGAACCGTCGCCGAAGATGCTCTCCATGTGCACCGAGCTGTCCTTGTACATCATTACCCCTGCTTCCGCAATGGCGCTTTCCCCGGGGTCCAGTTCCACCTCCACGTACTGCATCTCCGTTCCGAAGACAGTGAAGTCCAATTCATCACAGCGGTAGGATCCGAAGGGGGGAGGGGAAACCCTTTCTATTCCGCCGTTCAATTCATCGATATCGCTTATGGGAAGCCATTGTGGCATACCGGGTTTCCAGGCGTGGCCGTTACTGTTTCGGGACACTTCTACCCTGGCTTCCTCCAGGGTAAAGGGGCCTTTCTGGGTCTGGCCGTATCTCAGGTACCATTCCAAGGTGATCTCTCCTTTCAGGGGAATGTCCACGGTCCGTTGATATTTCTTAAAATCCTTTACTGCATGGGTTGCTACGATCCTTTCATTATATTATCAGCAGGTGCCGGTAAGCCATAAAAGGATAAACATTACAATTGGCCTGTTACATTTCCGAGTTCCAGGGTGTTTGGGAAGACCAGGTACTATAATAGGTATGAAAAAAATTTCCTTCGGGAGGGTTCTTTAATGAGATCTGTGCTTCCTTCTATAATCCTTTACTCCTGTGCGGTGGCCATGTTCTTCCTCGGCCTTCGCCGGCTCAGGGCAGGACAGCCCTTCAGGGGCGTCATCAACATGGCCTTTGCGGCCGTGATAGCCATCATGGGGTGGTATCTCTGAAAGCTGCCCCTTCTACAATTGAACGTTCACGGTAGAAGGGACAGGGTGGTTTACTTTCCCAGGCTCTCCTGTTACCATAAATAGGTCAATCTCTACCCTGCTAACACATCAGAATGGATCTTGAGGATCCATTCCTTTTTTCCTGGAGACTCTGATCTATTTCAAGGATAAGGGAGGTAAGTTGAATGGTTGATCTCAGGACAAGTTACATGGGAGTTGAACTGGAAAATCCTTTCATTGTAGGTGCCTGTGAAATGACCGCCCACATGGAGGCCCTCCGAAAGATCGAGGAGGCAGGTGCCGGGGCGGTAGTGATCAAGTCCCTCTTCGAGGAACAGGTACAGCTGGAAGCCCTTCGCCTGGAAGACGAACTTACCGAATATGACGAACGACATGCCGAGATGATAGGGATCCATCCCACCCTGGAGCATGGCGGACCGAAAGAGCACCTGCACTGGGTGAAGAAAGTGGTCGGAGCCATGGGGATCCCCGTATTCGCCAGCCTCAACTGCGTCAACAGGGAGACCTGGGTGGAATATGCGAAGGAACTCGAGAAAACAGGTGTCAGAGGGTTGGAACTCAACTTTTACTCCACCCCCCTGGATATGGACAGGGAGGGCAGTCATATCGAAAAGGAACAGGCGGATATCTTCGGGGAAGTAAAAAGATCAGTATCTCTTCCAGTGAGCCTCAAATTGAGCCCCTTTTACGCGAATCCTCTGAACATGATCAAGATGCTGGATGAGGCCGGAGCGGATGGGTTTGTCCTTTTCAACAGGTTCTTCCAGCCCGATATCGAGCCGGACACGG
>JAFGMB010000055.1 GCA_016927765.1 Synergistales bacterium | reverse complement strand
TTGGTCGGGGCGAAAGGATTCGAACCTTCGACCCCCTGCTCCCAAAGCAGGTGCGCTAACCAGACTGCGCTACGCCCCGATATTCTATATGAGTTTCTACTTTTCCGCAACTGTTTTCTGGTGGAGCTGGGGGGATTTGAACCCCCGGCCTCTTCCGTGCGAAGGAAGCGCGCTCCCCCTGCGCTACAGCCCCGTCTATACTGACGGCGACCATTTTAGTTTTGGATCAACCTCTTGTCAAGAGACTTTAAAGAATATAGGCTATATCTCGTTATGATATGAGGTGATATTTTGAATTTTGGTCCTGAAATGTTCGAGGCATGGTACAGGAATTGGAACGATAACTTTTGCGGTGATTCTTTCACTAAGATAATTGGCGGAAAGAACTGGGCAGCCTTGCATCTTGCAAACGCCAGGAAATGGCTGTTTTTCTCATGGGATCCCGTTAATCCTGGTTGCAGCATCAGTGATCCTTCGTTGGTGGATATTATTACCAGAATTGACAGGTCAGACAATCCCTTTGTTTCCCTTTTGAAGAAATATCTCCTCAAAGCCAAGGCTTTTAAGGCGGATCATATTGATCGTGACAGGATTCTCGTTCTTGAATGTCAAAAAAGACTTGCTGCCGGTTTTACCAGGGATTTGCGCCTTCTTTTCGAGATATCCGGACCGAGAAGCAACCTTATCCTGATAGATTCTGAAGGTCTTATCCTCGATTCAGCAGTCAGATTTCTCCCGGGATCGAATCAATATCGCACTATCTTCCCGGGGGCTCAATATTTCCCTCCCCCACCATTTACCGGCATAAGTACGGTGGAATTTGCAGGGGATCCATCTCTGGATCGATTGAAAAGAGTGAAAGGTATAGGTAGAGGTCTTATTTCTGAGATCGAATGGAACTGGGAAGACCATGATCCCTTCCAATGGGCTTATCTGATAGAACGGATTTACACCCCACAAGATCAGCAGGACATGCATTCTTTTATCCAGCTGACAAGGGATCGTAAAAATATTATTGCCTTTCCTGAAATGCTGTCCTCATGTTCATTGATTGGCCGGGAACCACTGATATCGCTAGATAGACTTGTTCCAGAAGGCCTTGTCCGACAGGCTAATCGAAAATATGAAATGGCTCTGTCAGATATGTTCAGGAGAGAGAAAAAGAGTATTACCAGGCATCTGGATGGATTGGCTGATCAATACGGAAAGGCTTCCTCCGCAGAAGAATTCAGGACAAAAGGCGACCTGCTACTTGCTTATGCCCATGAAATCGAACAGGGAGCCAGAGAAGCCATACTGAATGATTTTCAGGACCCTCACAAGAAGATCACCATTCCTCTGGATCCTCATATTTCCATCGTTCAGAATGCTCAGGCCTTTTATAAGTTATATAGGAAATACAGGATAGATCCCGAGAAGATCCGGCAGAAGATGACCTATCTTGAGAGCAGGATCAAGGACCTTGAGGAAGAACAATCCTCCCTTTCGTTAATTGAAGATCCTGTATGTTTTTACAATGTTGCCCGGGATACCTTATCTGATCGGTGTAAATCTTTACCCTGCCAGAAAAACAGAAAGAGACCTGCCAGGTTTGATTATCTTCCTATCCTGAAATATGAGTGGGGAAATTGCTGGATCCTTGTGGGACTCAATTCGAGGGGCAACAGACATTTAACCTTTCGGGAAGCTCATGGAGGAGACCTGTGGTTCCATGTCTATGAAATGCCTGGGGCACATGTCATCCTTCAAGGAAATGATACTCTTCTTTCCCATGTAAACAGTGAGATCCTTCTTTCCTTAGCCGCATCCCTTGCAGCATATCACAGCAAGGCCAGGGGATCAGGCAAAGTCAGGGTGATTTACACTGAAAAGAAAAATGTCAGAGCTATTCCAGGAGGTGATACTGCCCAGGTTACTTATAAAAACGCATCTTCCCTGCTGATAGATCCCTTTTACTGGAAATCATTCCTCGCAGAAAAAGAATGAGTTCCTCCGGAAGGGGTTGGGTGAAAGATAGACTTTCTCCCTTTACAGGATGATTGAATTCAAGTTTCCAGGAATGCAGAAATATCCTGTTCAAAGACCTTTCTGATGTCTTTTTAGGTCCATATAATGTATCACCTACCAAGGGGCATCCAATATGTTTCATATGTACCCTTATCTGATGGGTTCTTCCGGTTAAAAGAGTACACTGGACCAGACTTGAATTCTCTCTGCTCCAGATAACCCTGTATTCTGTCATTGAAGGCTTTCCCCCGGGTCTTACTGACATTTTCATCCTGTTCCTGGCATTCCTGCCTATCGGCAGGTCCAGGGTACCGGAAGGGCTACTTGGTTTACCTTTTACAAGTGCAATATATTCTTTTCGTATCTCACGGTTCTTGAATTTCATTTGAAGATCTTCCATTGCTCGATTATTCCGGGCAATGACCATCAGACCGGAAGTCTGTGCATCCAGTCGATGTACTATACCGGGTCTTATTACATTGTTAAAGATCCCTATATCGGGAAACCTGTATAGAAGTCCATGTACAAGAGTCCCGTGCCAGTTCCCTGGGGCTGGGTGAACAACAACACCTGCAGGTTTATTTATCACCAGGATATCTGAGTCTTCATAGACAACATTGAAAGGGACTGGTTCCGGGATCACTTCCAGTTCTTGTGCAGGGGGTAGAGATACGCAAATGGTCTGGCCTGGTTTAACCCTCAGGGAAGGTTTGATCCTACTTCTTGAATTGATGCGCACATGGCCCTCATTTATGAGTTTCTGTATGAATGAACGGGTAAGCCCCATCCGTTCCGATAAATAAAGGTCAAGTCGAATAGCTATATCCTTTTCATCAGTGACCATTGTTTCAACGGACACCTCAGGGATATCATTTTCTGACTGGTCACCATTCACGAGAACACTATGATTGATAAAATCAAGATATTCATCGGGATATGATCTGGTTTCTGCCTGGTTATTTGACCTTTTTGGTTCTTTCAATTTGTTCCTTACACCTTATACAGTATCTTGCCCATGGTTTGGCCTTCATTCTTGCCTCTTCGATCTCTTTGGAACATTTCTCACATCGGGCAAATCTCTCGGGATAGTGCTCGATCTTATGAAAGGCATGTCTTATCTCTGCAAGACCTTCCTTAAGTCTCAATATCTCGAGATTGATACGTTCACTGTCAACAAGTTCTGATGCAGTATCGGCAAAATCGTTGTTTTCCCTTGAAGGTGTATCTTCAGAATTGTTCTTAGAGGCATCGGAAAGCAGTTTTTCCAGCAATTCTTCAATTTCTTTTTCCCGGATCTTCAGATATTCATGCCAATTTGCGAGGTCCATTCGTGATCACTTCCTTAACTGGAGTTGATCTCAGCTATATAAAGGGCCCGGCCCAATGAAGAAGGGCCGGGAGAACTGTTTAGAATATTTTACCGCAATTCATTTCTTTCCAGAAGTCAGAACTTCAGCGCAACGAGGGCAAAGTCCCTCATGATCGGTTTTGGAGGAATATCTCCAACATCTTGGACATTTATTACCAGGAGCTTTATTGATCAGGATCCGTAATCCCGTATCAGGATCCAGGAATATATTATCCTCAGTACTTGAAAGATCTTTCTCCATGCTGAATGAGGAGACAATATTGATCATTTCCCAGAGGCTTTCAGGATATGCCTTCAGGATTTCAATAAATTGGCTTGAGATCTCTATTTTGACTATTGCCTCCAGAGGATGTCCAATAAGGCCGGCCGTTCGGGCTTTTTCCAGAGCCCTGCTTATGGCTCCCTTGATAAGGTAGATCTGGGACCATGTCTTTTCAAGTTCCTCATTGATCCAGTCCTCACGAACAGAAGGCCAATCTGAAAGGAAGACACTCTCTGGTAATCGGGTGTCCAGGTCCCTGATAACCTGCCAGGCCTCTTCGGTCGTGAAACTTAATACCGGGGCAAGAAGCTTGGTAAGAACAAGAAGAATCTCCCACATGGCCGACTGGCAACTTCTTCGATTGAGCGAATCTGCTCCGTCTGCATAAAGCCTGTCCTTGCTGGCATCAAGAAAGAATGAACTCAATTCGTTCACGCAGAACTGATGGATAACAAAAGTAGGGACATGGAATTCATATTCATCATAGGCTTTTGTGGTTTTCTCAATGACTTTTTCCAGACGGGAGAGGATCCACTTGTCCATTTCCGTGAGTTCTTTGTATTCTATACTGTCATCAGATGGGTGAAAATCATTTAAATTACCGAGTAGGAACCGGATGGTATTCCTTATCCTGCGGTAGGATTCAATAAGATTATTGATTATACCCTGTGATATCCTGACATCATTTCTATAGTCGGTAGATGCTACCCATAATCTCAGAATATCAGCACCATATTTATCTATGATCTCCTGGGGTTTGATCACGTTACCCAGAGATTTGGACATTTTCCTTCCATCGCCATCTACTATGAAACCATGGGTCAGAACGGCCCTGTAAGGGGCTTTATCACGGGTGGCGACAGAGGTAAGTAGAGATGTCTGAAACCAGCCTCTATGCTGGTCACTGCCTTCCAGATAAAGGTCAGCAGGCCATTTAAGCTCTTTTCTGGTTTCGAGTACTGCCAGATGGCTTACTCCGGAATCAAACCAAACATCCATGATATCCTTATCCTTTACAAGATCATGACTCTGGCAATGGGGACAGATATTATGTTCTCCCAGAAGTGCAGCAGGTGATTCAGCCCACCAGATACTGCTTCCGTGTTTCCTGATCTTTGTCTGGACAAGGCGTATCAGTTCCGGAGACATGACCAGTTTCCCACAGTTATTGCAATAAAAAGCAGGGATCGGAACCCCCCAGACCCTC
>JAFGMB010000054.1 GCA_016927765.1 Synergistales bacterium | reverse complement strand
TTACCCCTGTCAACCACCGAGGGCACAGAGAAACCCTTACCCCTAAAACAACACCATTAACAACAAATTTTTCTGTAGGGAGCGCTTCAGCGCACCGAAAAGATCCAAAAAAAACAGAGAAAACCCTTCTCTCCCGGTATCCCGGACCGGGAAATTCTGGTTGAGATAAATATGGGCAGGGGGAATTTATCCCTGCCCATTTGAGGATAATTCCTTTACCAGGCCTAACCGATGAGCTCGGTAACGGTCCTGTCGGTGATCTCCGCGGCCAGTATAGAGTTGATATCGTCCACGAAGATGGAGTTATCGATGATGCTCTGCATGGCAGCCTGTACCTCTGCAGCAGTGAGTCCGTCCTTGGGATACCTTAAGGAAACGCTCATGCTTTCGTTGTCGCTGGTTCCAAAAACCATTCTAAGAGTCTTCAAGAGCTCACCTCCCTATGATCGTAAATACTGCTTCATTAGACAGCGATGACGCTGTCAGTGTCCTGTTTCTGGGTGTCGTAAAGAGGATATTCCAACAGGCCTGCCAGGGCAGAAGCCACTACCTGCACTGAATCGGCAATGGCAGCCGCGTTGATACCTCTTATGGTCTGGCTCGATACCTGGGGCTTACCCCATTCATCGGTCCCTGTCTGGAGCTTCAGCACCAGCTTGCTTTCCACCGGCTGAAAAGTTGCCATAAAAACACCTCCCGGAAAATTTTTTTTGTCCCACATCTAATAAAGTGCACCCGGGAAGTAATATATACAAATAGTATATATTTATGTCTTTATATTTTCTATAGATACGCATTATGGAATGTAGAAATACCAATAAAAGGACACCCCGGCTAACTCTCAAAGGGCGGGGGATTGTTACCGTAAATTCAAAGCTATTCCACTGCCGGCCTGTAAAAAATGAGGATCCCATGCCGTGGAAGCCAAAGTGGCAACTCATGGCATAGCTCCCTTCCCATGAGGCGGGGCCAGCCAAATGATCAGGAAAAGGAGATAACCGCTCATCTCCATCCGATGACAGGTTCTCTTTGATTGTTTTTTCCCCTTCTTCAGAGGCATAATATGTTAACAGGTGGAACTATTCTTTTCCTGACTTGAGCGAACATTGAGAAAGGAGTTTAGTTATGGGTATTTTTTCCTGGATAATCATGGGGCTGATAGTGGGAGCACTGGCGAAGTTCATTATGCCGGGCAAGGATCCCGGAGGACTTATCGTTACCATTCTTCTCGGGATAGCCGGGGCTTTTGTGGGCGGATATATTGGTACCTTCCTGGGGTTTGGAAAAGTGACAGGCTTCAATACCATGAGCCTTGTACTGGCTGTTGGCGGCGCGGTCCTGCTTCTTTTTCTCTATCGCATGATCAAAAAATAACTCTTCCTCATCCATTAAAGCAGGGCCCCTGGGGTTCTTGTGAAAATGCTATATTACAAGAGTAGACCCTAAGGAATATTGAGGTTTATCTTTCGGATTCTCAACAGGACCATCTACTCTTCAACACATATTTCCCCTGCTAGGATATGTTTTGTCGTGAGAAAAAGAAGGACCTTGACCACTGCCAGGAGAAAGATAAACAGGAAACCCCATCCATAGAGATAAATTCCCACACCTGTTTTTGAATACATCAGGAAAGAAGCAAGTCCCAGGGCAGCCAGAGGAAAGGAATAGGCCCACCAGGAAAGATAGAACCGTATCCTGGAGAAAAGCCTCCACTGGCTCATGATCATAAGGAACATGAAAATAGCGAGGGAATAGAGGGAATGGGCAAAAAGGTCCACCCTTCCTGTGAGTTTCACATAGGATATGAAAGCCACCGCAGGCGGAGCCATAAGAATAAAGAAGGTGGGAACAAGCTTTTCAGCTAAGGGATGATGAAAGATGATCCTGTTGAGAAGCACTGCAAAAAGCAATATCCAGAAAAACAGCCCCACGCTGAAGAAGAACCAGTTCAAAGCAAAGGGAGCATGGGCCACTCCAGCCACGGGAACCACCAGGTTACCCAGAATGGGTATGAACCAGGATGGATTGGCATGATGGATCTCAAAATGCTGGTGCTGGACCCAGCTTGAAAGGGTGTAAAGGGTCAGGATCAGGTGAGACACCGTACCCAGGATCCACAATGCTCTTGAAAGACCAGGGTATCCAGCGAGCGAAGCCACGGACAAAAGAAGAAGACTCACCGAAAAGGTAGGAAGAAAGTGCATTTTCACCGGATGGACCAGTTCCTTTGCCACAACCTGGGGATACAAAAGCACTTTAGATAAATATAGGCCCCCGATCAGGATAAACACCGCCAGTGAAAGGAATAAAATAAAACTGGGGAGGAAAGACGGAACAGCAACGATATGCCCCATCTTTTCTGCCATGAGTACAACTCCCGTTAGTCCCATGGACACCGCAAAAAAAGAAACGGGGAAATTCCTGATACGATCCCTGTTCAAAACTCCATCACACTCCTGTTAACCAAACTGTTCAAGATAAGCCTCAGGCTGCGAAACCTGTGGCAGGATCACTCAAGACACCTCTTTTGCCGTTTTTGATCAGCATTAATGACATCCTTCCATCACAAGATCGTCTATATAACCTGCCCTAACCTGTGAAGTTCCTTGAGGGTTTCTTCCACAACTCTTTTTTTACTGGTGAAATGTTTTATCAGCCTCTCGCGACACTTATTTCTTTCATGGGGATCTCCAAGAAGCCTTTCACATTCCGCCATGGACCATTCAGCTTTTTTCAGGTTAGCCTGGATCTCCTGGGGGATCAGCTCACTGTCATGTCTTATGGCCGAAGAGGGACATACGTCATGGCATATTCCGCACCGAATGCAACTGTTAATTTCAAGTTCTGCTATTCCATCCCTTATCGAGATGGCCCCGGCAGGGCACTTGTCTACACAGATCCCACAACCGACACATTGTTCATGAGATATCCAGGGCATCAAAAACCACCTACCTTCCTCTTCGTCCCATTCCCCGGCCCATGCCTCTTCCCATGCCACGGCCCATACCTCGACCCATTCCCTGACCATCCATTGCTGCTCCGGCTCTCCCGGCAAGCATGGGATTTTCTGCATTCGGCCTGATGGCGCCCTCCGGGCAGGCAGGCATACATTCTCCACAATTTACGCATTTGGCCTGGTCCACAAAGGCTTTACCGTCCTTCATGGATATTGCCTTCGTAGGACAGACATCGATACATTTACCGCAACCAACACAAAGATCTTCCCTAACCCATGGCATTCAGATTTCCTCCCGAACTGTTTAAAGAATTGATAACGGATATTCCAGTTATTGATATTCATTATCAATAGTTATTATATGCCCCTATAGGGTATTCTGCAAGGTAAGATTTGATTTGACGCTGTCTAGTGCTGTTGCTATTCTCTATCTAACATGTCTGCCATACCCTGGATGGGAGGGATCATTTTGACAGAGCAGAAAAAAGCTGTTTACTTCTTCTGTATCGAATCGATAGAGCATGTGGCGGGGAATGTCTTCAGGGCTGCATCCCAAGCCCTGCCCCTGGAAGAGACGGATATCCTGGTGGACGACAACAGGGTAATGAAATTTATTGACCCGCAAGGGAATGCCTTCTACTACGTTCCCACCGACAAAGTGGTAAGCCATGACTACCTTAACTATCTGCCAATAATGAAGCAGCACTTTTCGGACTTTGACCTGGCCGGCATTATTACCTGGCACGAGGGGCAGAATGCCCCTGACAGGATCCTTACGGTCCATACCACCGGAGACGTGGACTCCGCTAATTTCGGCCCCGCTTCACCGGAGTACATGAGAAATATCCTCCTGGCCCTTGAAAGGTACAGGATAAAGGCCGGGCTGGACGATTTCAGCGTCACCACCGAGGCCACCCACTGGTCCGGCATGGTCTATGGCGGCGGCACTCCGGACATGATCCCCCAGTTCCCCGTACCCCTTCTGGATATCGAGATCGGGAGCAGTCCTCTCAGCTGGTCCAACGAAAGGGCAGCTGGAGTACTTGCCGAGTCCCTGACATCTGTCTTCAAAAGCGATGGATTGAAGATCAGGAACCTCCTGTGCGCCGGAGGGGTGCATTTTGAAGCAGGTTTTGCCAGTTCCGTCTTCCAGACCTGGGATAACTCCGCTTTTGGGATCTCTCACATCCTGGCCAACCAGTGGCTCGTCACGGGCGGTTATGACCAGGAAGACGGAAAATCAAAACTGGAAGCCTGCGTCAAGAGCATCCAGGGGGGGATCGAAGGCATCTCCTTTCACGATAACCTGAAGGGAGTTTATAAAGACCAGCTTCGTTCCCTGGCCGTAGACCTGGGCATCCCCGTTTTCAAACACAAGAAACTTCGCAATCCTGAAACCATCGCCTGGGGGAATTGAAATAAGCTTTTTCAGCAATGGAAACGAAATAAGGAAGAACTGGTTTTTCATATGAGAACAGCCAAGAGGGAACTGTCACATTCTCTGAGGATAAGAAACTGTCAATCGGAAGATATTCGTTCTATGGCCTGTCTCCATGCTCAAGTCTACATCAAGGAATACGGCTTGAACCCGATTTTCGAAAGATCCACATTGCCCAGTCTTCTTGATTTTATGGAATCAAAGCCACCAGGGAATATCTGGATCGCAGAATCCGGCAACAGGATCGTAGGATTCATAGGTATCGTAGCAGGGAAAATGGGGTCAGGCCTTGCAAACGCACTTTTGCACAACAAAAGAGCCCGCTCCGGGGGGTCCAATTTTGGATTGCGGATTAAGGGCTTTCAATCCTTTTCGGTGAGTTATATTCTTTCGGTTTCACTTTCTCTTTCTAATTCCCTCTGCGGTTTGCCTTACTCCGTGGTACTCCTTGATCTCCGTGGTAAAAAGGTTCACAGGTTTCCAGGGTCACCGTTTCAGATCTGTAATTACCTCCCTGGCCCATGCCTTTATGGCATCCCAGTCCCTGAAATCACCGACGGGGCTTTTTACCATCTTTATCATGCCTTTCTCG
This sequence comes from Synergistales bacterium, assembly GCA_016927765.1. Lineage (GTDB taxonomy): Bacteria > Synergistota > Synergistia > Synergistales > JAFGMB01 > JAFGMB01. The sequence goes on along the minus strand of JAFGMB010000054.1, from coordinate 7,876 downwards.
ATGAGGGAGAGCTTTGCAGGGTCTATCCTGCCAGCGAAGTACCCCAGGTGGGTCGCCTTCATGGGGGCTATGGCATCATCAAGGGCCTTTCTTCCTGAGGCCTGCTGTTCTTCCTCCGCTACGGCAAAGGACATGCCCACTGCAAAGGCACCTGCCAGGCGCTCCTTTAGCTCTTCTTCATGCCTCTGAACATATGCCCTCACTTCTTTGATCTTCCCCATGTAGACAGGCCCTCCTAGGATAACGTGGTCGTATTCTTCCGGTGAAGGTGATCCTTTTATGTCCATGGCCGTCGCATCCCATCCACATGACCTGATCTCCGAAGCGATAGCTTCAGCTACCTCCCTGGTGGAACCTTTCTTCGTCTCATAGGCTACGAGGATACTTCCCTTGAGTTTCGCCGATGGCCCTGAAGATCCCTCATTGAGGGACGGCAGGCCCTGGAGATCGCTCTCGGTGGAAGCATGGGCACATCCGGCAAAGAACCCGGTGGTGAATGCCACAAGACAGAATAACAGGAATACCAGGGGATTCGGTTTAAAACCAGTACCTGGCTTCATTCCGGGCAATTTGTGTGGAATCATCAGATGTACACCGTTCATTCAAATCCCTCCCTGCTGGTTTTTCAATGAGGAAGTTATCATCCTCAAAAACAGCTCATCAGTCCTATCAATTTATTTTACATTCCCTCTTCCAGGCTTTAAACCGAAGATCGAGGATCATTTCCAGAGGGGACAAGAATCATTCATGTTCGTAGTTGACAAATGACATCATTTAAGTATATTTTTAGGTATACTTAGAAGTATACTTAATTTCCAGAAGGGAGGCGTGATAGTTTTGGACAAAGTTACAGTCCTTGGAGGTGGAAACGGAGGTCAGGCGGTAAGTGCGTTTCTTTCAATTCAGGGAATGGAGGTGGCCCTTTTTGAACATCCTGACCTCGAGGCCAATCTTGACGGTATAAAGGAAAAAGGGGGCATTCAGTTCGAGGGTCCCATAATCCAGGATTTTGCAAGGATATCACTGGCCACGTCAGATATTGGGAAGGCCCTTTCAGATTCGCAGATGATCATCATGATAGTACCCTCTTATGCCCAGGAAACAATGTTCCGCCTGGCCCTTCCCTTTCTTGATGATGGGGATATCGTTTTTGCTCTTCCAGGAAATTTCAGTTCCCTATGTTTTTCCAGAATTGCACAGGAAGCAGGTAAAAAAATCCTTTTTGCCGAGGCGGCGACCATCCCTTTTGCCTGTCGTATCACAGGCCCTGGAAAGGTATATGTGGGAGGGCTTAAAAAAACTTTTCCCGTAGGATGCTTTCCCGAAAAGAACAATGACCTGCTGAGATCCAGGATCCGAAGATATTTCCCCTTTAATTTTTCTTTTGTCCGGAGTGTTATGGAGGCGGCTCTATCGAACGGCAACCTTATCGTCCACCCCACCACTGCAACTCTGAACGCTGGATGGATAGAAAGCACCGGCGGGAGTTTCAGTTTTTACAGGCAGGGGATGTCCGAGTCGGTCTGCAGGGTCGAGGAGGCCATTGACATGGAAAGGCTGACCGTCGGAAAAGCCCTCGGTCTTAATATCCCCCCCTTTGTGGATCTTATCAATACTTGGTATGACCTGAACGTAAGCTCCATAAGGGAATTTGCGGCTACCTCCAGTACCCACAACAATTTTGGTCATGATGCCCCTTCTTCTCTCAAGAACAGGTATGTTTCCGAGGATATTCCCTTTCTAATGGTACCTGTCATGAGCCTTGGCAACATTCTTGGCGTGGAATGCCCTATGCTGGAGAGTTTCGTGCGTATCGGTTCGGTGATAAATGGCACTGATTACCTGGAAAAGGGACGAAACCTGAAACAGTTGGGTTTGGAAGGAATGACCGGAGAAGAAATAAGAAACCTTGCAGGGTTAGAACTCTGACAAGAGCTTCTGAATTTAAAATAGTATTAAGGGAGGTGTAAACTTGAACATTCCAGTTATGCTTGGAGCCCTTGCATTCATGGCGATCATAGTGGGAATAGGTTTCTGGTCCGGCCTTAATGTCAAATCCAGTAAATCCTTTTTCCTCAGCGGGGGAAGCCAGGGATTTTTCCCCATAATTGCAACCCAGGCCGCTACCAGTATAGGCGGAGGCTGCATGATCGGCTGGGCAGGATTTGGCTATACCTTCGGTTTTGGTGTTGCCTGGTACGGGATTGTATGTATTATCGGCCTTGCTATCCTCGTCTTTACAGTCGCTTCTTTCTTCCAGAAAAAGGGGTTTTACACGATACCAGACTGGATCTGTCATTCCCTTGGAGAAGACAAGGTCCTTAGAGGCACTGCGGCACTGCTTGCCATGTGGATGCTGGTCGGGGCATGGGCAGGTAATGCTGTTGCGACCGGCACCATAGTGAATCAGCTAACCGGCCTGCCGGTCAAGACAGGAGCACTGATAGGCGGACTTCTGGTGCTTGTTTATTGTTCGATCGGCGGCCTTCAATCGGTGATCAAAGTCGATATGTTCAATTTTGTCATACTCTGGCTGGGAGTGATCATTCTCATTCCTGCCACCCTGGTCATGGCTGGCGGTTTTTCGAATATTCTCGCTTCAAATCCGGTTGTGAACCATGACATCTGGCCCGGAATGCAGGCGGGGCTTGGGTGGTTAATTGCAGTAACTCCAGGTATGATGACCATGCAGACAGCCTACCAGAGGTTCTCCGCATCAAAAGACGAAAAGGTTGCTAGGTGGGGTATCTACGGAACCATAATTTCAATAGTGATAATAGTAGCCTATGCTTCCATAACCGGTATGGCTATCAGGACCATAAACCCCGAGATAGCAAAGGGGCAGATGGCCGTACCATGGTTTGTTACGAATAAGCTCCACCCGATTTTCGCCATCCTGATCCTTGGCGGCATCCTGGCGGCGCTGTTCTCCACTTCCGATTCTGTCCTTAATTCCGCCTCTGCCAATATTGCCAAGGATTTTTATGCAGGTATCTTCAACCCTGAGGCAAATGACAAAGAAATACTTCGAGCTGGCCGAGTAGCCACGATTGTCATCGGACTGGTAGGTATAGCTATTGCGCTGTATATTCCGTATATCATGAAATTGCTTATAGCAGGATATGGTGTGAGTGCAGGAGGACTTCTCTTCCCCATATTCCTTGCACATTACTGGAGAAGAACTACCAGAGCAGGAGCCCTCGCAGGAATGGTGGGTGGTTTTGTGATCGCTTTTCCGGGAGCATTCATACCATCCGTAGGGAAAGTTCTGAGCAGTTATTTTTACAATCCTATCCTTGCTGCTCTTGTCATCTCCCTTATGCTTACCGTAACAGTGAGCCTCGTAACCAGAAAAGGAGAAACCGTAATCCCCAGTGAAGCTCCCGCTTCCTGATAGCAGAATCCCGCTTACGATATGATCCGGACCTTGAAAAGAGTATCCTTCCTGGTCCGGTTCTTTCTTTTATCTCTCCGTGTTATTTGACACATTAACCATGAATACTGCACTATTATTGCTGGAAGAAATATTCAGGGGAGACCACAATTTTGTGGATGTGGAGGGGAACAATGGATAGTACATTGAAGGCAGAAGATAGAGCCCATAGGGAAATACTTAACCTTATCATTCAACATAAATTCAGTCCTGGTGAAATTATCATGGAAGCTGATCTCACAACGAGGCTTGAAATGAGCAGGACTCCCGTCCGGGCGGCTCTTGGAAGGCTTGCTACTGAAGGATTGATCGAAAAACATCCAGGGACAAAAAGTTATATTATTCCTCCGGTAACTCCTGAAGATCTTAGACAGATCGTACATGTCAGAAGCATTCTTGAATCCGATGCAGCCTCGGAAGCTGCCCTTTATGCTTCTGCAGACGAAAAGAAAAGACTTCTTGAAATCCTTGCACAGGAAAACAGCTATGATTTTTCCCAGAATTCTTTTGATTATTCTGCTTTCAGCCAGTATTTCGAGCCCTCTCAAAGGCTACATTTTGCAATTGCAGATATCTGTCATAACGCTTATCTGAAAAGGTTTATCCTCCCAGCATACTGGAGGTCCCAGCTTTATTTCTACTTTTTCGACAGTTTTTCTTTCCTGAACAGGAAAAAGGAAACAAATCCCATAATTACCCATCTTGAAAAAAGCGTTGAGGAACATAACCGGATCGTAGGGGTGATCGTTAAAGGAGACAGTGAAGGTGCCCGTATCGCTATGAAAGAACATATCGCTACCACTATGTCCATTCTCAGACCTTTCTGAAACCCATGGAAACCCTGATCAGGGTCAGAATAAGAATATCAGGATAGGCCCAGATCTTGCAGTTTTTCGGTGCGGTGAAGCACACCTACATGAGGGTAATTTTAAAGTTTTCCCGCCTGCCCATAAGCTCATAGGATATCTTTACATCTTTCATCCTCGACATTCCCCTCCCCCTTTCATCATCTCCATCATGATAAAACCCCATTGGTTACAACCAATGGGGTTAGGTCTTGCGTATAGAACTGTGTTAAAACAGCGTACCTACAAATGAAAGTCTCCAGCCGCTTCAGGCTGGTACAACAGTTCTTCCACTTTTATTTTCCTGATCCCTTTTGGGACTTTCCATTCAATAATGTCCCCCACACGGTATCCAAGCAATGCAGTGCCTATTGGAGCCAACACCGATATCTTATTGTTCCTGAAATCCGCGTCTTCAGGAAAAACCAGGATGTACATCATTTCTTCACCTGACTCAAGATCCCTGAGGCGGACCCTGGAATTCATGGTGATCACATCTGGAGGCATGTCTTTGGGTTCGACCTCTGTACCCCGATTCAACTCTTTTTCCAGTTCCTTTAAATAATTCTTATCAGGATTGTTAAAACTATCCCTGATCAATTTCATCAATCTTTTCCTGTCATAAGCGCTGATGTAGATGGTCCTTCTCTCCATGATGGTACCTCCTGATCCTGTGATCTACATGATAGTCCCATCTTATGCACTCAACGGCATTACGAAGGCGAGGCTGCCTTATAAAATTGCTTGCCTCTTTTCAGGCATGCCTGCCTCCTGATGGGACATTTCGCTTGAATTCAACCTATCAAGGCAAGCTGTAGAGTAAAGCAAAGGTTAACTCCTGTAACGTCAAAGCCCTTCGAACCCGAATCCTCGAATGAAGCACTTCCCCGACATTACAACCAGCTAACCCTGAGACTAAGATACCATCTTTATGTATTTTGTAAAATGGATCTATCCCCTGTTAATTCACGAGACCCTGGATGAATTCTCCCTGTTTCCTGGATTTTCTATGAAACCCTGAAAAAATCTCTGTGGCATGCCTGGGGTTTATAAACAAGGTGGAAAAATCTTTCGAAGCTGGCCTTTCCTTATCCCTGGGGAACTTGAGGTGTTTTAGGCCTGTTAAAGCGGCGGAAGAGCCTGCGTCCGGCCCAGACCAAAAGGGACAGTACAATTACCAGGGAGATCAGAGGCAGCAGGAGGGCTAACACAGAAAGGATAATCGAGCCTCCGGCCTCGGCAGTAGAAACAACAGGGTTGCCCAGGCCTCCAGTCCCAGCCGCTGAAGCCGCGCGGGTTAAAACGGCGACGCCCTGTACCACTCCGGCAGTGCCGCCCCCTGCAATGATGGAGAGACTCCACTTGAGAAAAGGGGTCATTTCGGGCAGGACCGAGGCTGTTACCAGGGTGCCGGCAACAATGGCAGCAGGAGTAGCCACCATGTCCAACATGTTATCCACCCATGGAATATAGTAGCCGCCTATTTCAAGGAAAGTGGCCACACCCAATGCCATGGTGGCAGAAGGTGTGGCAAGCCATGGCTGAAATCCCTGGGCAAGTTCGAGGTGCCCCGTCTGAGCCGCCAGGCTCATTGCAAGGAGCGGAACAAACACCCTGAACCCGCAGGCAGCACTTAAACCTATTCCGACCATGATAGCGAACAGTTCTTCCATGGCTTCCATTGTAGGTCTATGGAAAAACCTTGTACAGTTCCCCCTCCATCAAAACCTGGGGCAGGTCTCTTTCGATCGGGACTTTTCAATTTGGGATTTTTGATCAAACCCTTAGAAACCCTCCGTGTTAAACCGGTGGGCTCAAACCATCTCGGAAATGTACTTCTTTTTCAGGAGTCTCCAGAAGACCACTGCGAAGGCCGTGAGAGGGATAGCAAGCATCATTCCCAGGATCCCGTTGAAAGCAGCACCCCAGAAAAAGACGGCAAAGATTATAAGTGCCGGGTGAAGACCGGTGCGGTTACCCATGACTTTAGGGGTCAACAGGTTGCCTTCTATGGCCTGGACTCCCGCAAAAACTGCAAGTACCATCAGGACCCTCAGGATAGTCCCTCCTTGCCCGAAATAGGCCAGGGGAAGGGCGAAAGCCAGGCCGACCATGCTTCCAAGGTAGGGGATGATATTCAACAGGCCCAGGGCCATTCCTATGATGATCCCATAGGAAAGCCCAACCACGGTGAACCCTATGGAATAGAGCACTCCCTGGGCCAGGGCTATTACGATCTGTCCCCTGAAGAAGGTCAGGAGGATCACGATGAACTGATCGAAAAGATAGATCACATCTTCCCTGGTATCTTTCTTCAGAAAAGGAAGGAACTGCTCTATCCACTCCGCTTCAAAGGGCCTGGCCATGAGAAAGAACGCCAGGTATACAGGAAGGACAGCCCAAGTCAGAAGTCCCACGGCAGACTGGAAGAATCCCAGAACAGACCTGGACAGACTCTCTCCCCAGGTCTGTACGGCACGAGCCGCTATCTGCCCCGGGTTCTGGAGAAGCCTTGCCAGTTCAGGATCCGAGCCTGATCCATATTTTTCGATAAGCTCTGTCACCTGGGGCCAGTGAGTGCGTCCGAACTCCATGATGGAGTTGATCATTGCAGGCAGGTCTCTGGAGAACCTGACCACCTGGTCCACGGTGAAGGTCCCAGCGAACCACAAAAACCCGGCTATGGGTATAAGGACGGAAAGGAAGAAAAGGACAAGGGCTCCTGCCTGGGACCCCCTGGTAAGCTTAAGCAGGCGGGAGTAATAGGGCCTCAGAAGCATGGTGAGGATCACTGCCACCACTGGCGGAAGCAGTATGTTCTGGAAGGCACTCACGAATATGGCCAGGTACTTGAGGGCAAACCCAAGGATCAGGACAAGAATGAGTCCGGACCCGAGGGTCATGGCAGCAGTTATTACCTTCCGTTGTCTTGGCCCCAGTTCAAGTTCTTTGAGCATTCTTTCCTCCATAGTCTTTCCAGTTAGAGATGAGTTAAGGATCGATGGAACCAGGAATAAAATATCATTCCATTCCAGATCCCCAGTCTTTGGTATACAACAAAGAACGGTGTCAAACCTTGATTTTTCCCCTCTATTTGGATGCTCCGATCCGAAAGCCCCGCCCCTCCATGCCTTCAGTTTTTTTAACATGGCTCTCGAAGGATGCTCCAGAGCACTCCAATCCTGAGTCTCTGATCGGAGGCATTACATACTGGCAGTTGCGCCTAACCTCATTCGATAGTATATGGGGTTTGAGGGTTTTATCAAAAGCAAAAAGGTTTCCCCTTTCCCCTACGAGGTCAGAACTTCAGACTTACGATCCTTAACTATGATCTTGAAGCAATCCAAGGTATCCAGGAGATCATGCAATACCTAAGCGCTGCAAGGTCTCCTTTCCTGGTACGCCATCTTTATTCCACCCTCTGGCCTGATAATACTCCTCCAATTGCGTTTCCAGATCGGGAAGGAATTCTCCTGTTCCTGTATCGTGCCGGGGTTCTTTCCTGAAACGTTCAGGAAGAATGTCGTCCTTTCTTCCTATACCGCATTTGATGTTGTAAAGGCGCTTCAGGTTGTATATCCGCTCACCCGTTTCCATC
>JAFGMB010000053.1 GCA_016927765.1 Synergistales bacterium | reverse complement strand
TTACCGATAAATCGCTTAACCGCAATATATCCTATAATGATATTTTAAGTGAGATCCTCTACATAGACACTCTCCCACCCCAGGAACTCTTCAGGAACCTTCAGTGGCGAGCTCTTTCCTATTTCAATGAAAGCCTGGATAACAGCGACTGGAATCTCGTTGAGATCAGGATCTACGATTCCCACGGCATTTATGACCTTCACCTGGAACGTATGAAACTGGTCCTTGAAGCCCTTGAAATAGGGATCGTGATAGGGGAAGGCTGGGGGAAGGACTATGCCCATATTTTAATGCCTGTTAAGGTATATTCATTACGCATTCTGACTTTTTACGAACCCAGGGTGATAAAAAAGGCCTTAATGGGACTGGAATATCACCGGGAAGGGGAAAGGTTCGTGGACCTTGACCTGTACCATAACAAGAGAAAGATCAACTGGACCATCCTGGCAGATGAAAGGAAACTGGACAGAAAGGATTATTCCAGATCTTTCAGGGAGGACATAGTACAGGCTCTCACCGATGAGCAGATCGCACAGATAGAAAATATCGAACAGGGAATACTTCATTTCCATCGTGCAGATGATCGTGGGGTATAGTCATCACCTGGTTCAATTATCAAGAGACCCCGGATAGATTTTCCTCCCGGGATCTCTTGATTTCTTTAAACGACCGGATGTTTCCTAAGTCAGGTGCCTGATATCTTCGTACTTTCCAGCAGGATCGACAGGTTTTGAAAATAGTCTGAATATCATCAGGGCCACCAGAGAGCCCAGTGCGACATTACCCAAAGCAGGAAGCCCGTAAGCCACTCCTGCATAACCGGCAAGAGCTCCAGCCGCAGCTATCAATGCATAGGGGATCTGGCTGTTTACATGATCAATGTGATCCGCTCCACTGAACATGGAAGACATGATCGTAGTATCAGAGATAGGGCTGCAATGGTCCCCCCATACAGCTCCTCCGAGAACAGCCCCGATGGTGGGAATAAGGAAGGTCATATGGTCGATACCAGCAGCTGCTGAGACCTTGTAAACCAGGGGTACAACGATGGGCATCAGTATGGCCATGGTGCCGTAGGATGTCCCGGTACAGAAAGATATGATGGCTCCGGTCATAAAAGTGATCACAGGTATCCAGGAGGGAGCGAGGATATCCCCAGCAATACCCACAATGAAAGAAGCCGTCCCTACCTGTTTGATGGCAGACCCTATACCCCATGCAAACACAAGGATGATGGTCCCTACAAAAATAGAGATCATGCCCTCCATGTAACCTTTGAACAATTTATCCATCCTTGCAAGCCCCTGTATCCTGTAAAGAAGGATAGTGAGAAAAACAGACCCGAAAGCTCCCCAGACAAGAGCCTTGGAACTGCTTCCTTCCCCGATGGCAGTTGAAAGTGTTGCCTCTGGCCAACCACCTGTGATTAGTAGCATCAGGAAAATGAGGAAGATAAGGAAGGCAAGGGGAAGTATGAAATTGATCACCCTCCTGGGACATTTCTCATCCGGGAGAGTTATATCCCTGCCTGTATTAACAAGTGGCTGGGCACCTTCCCGCAAGACCAATCCTGTCTTTCTTGCCCTGCGTTCTGCCGCAAGCATTGGGCCAAGGTCCCTCTGGGAGAGCACTACATAGGTCAGGAGGACAAGGGCAATAATATTGTAAAGCACAAAGGGAATTGACCTGAGGTAAGCCAGATAGGGAGAATAGCTTATCCCAAGATCATTGAACTGGGTACCTATCTGCCCTACCATATATGCGATCCATGAAGAAATGCCGGCGATACATGCTATAGGGGCAGCGGTGGTGTCAACAATATAAGACAGTTTCTCCTTGGAGATCCTGTACCTGTCAGTTATAGGAGCCATGGTCGTCCCCACTACGGCCGTATTTACGTAATCTTCAAAGAAGATTATGAAACCTGCAAGTTCTGTGAAGAACATGGCTCCCTTTGGGCTTTCGATCTTTCTGGTGATCCACTGGATAGCAGCATCGATACCTCCACCAACGCGCATAACACCCACAAGTCCTCCCATGGTAAGGCTCGTAAGCACTATCCTGGCTCCCCATGGATCACCCAGGCTGTTCCAGAGGGATTCAACGGCTTTCCCAAAACCCAGCACAGGGTTCCATCCGGCAAGCATGGTCCCGGCAAGCCATATCCCTACAAATAAAGATGGGATAACTTCCTTGGTAAAGATACATAATCCAATTGCAACAAGGGGAGGAAGAAGGGAAAGGAAACCAAAATCTGGCTGATCGGAGCCGGAAGCCTCACAAATAGAAGCAATTAAAAAGACCAGTAAAAAGGAAAGAATGAATATAGGATAACTCTTTCTGGACATGCAGCCATTCTTCATCTTGAATTCTCCTTTTCATTTTTAAAAATGAGCTTTCAGAAACAGCCTGTAGGGCATACCAGCAGAGAAGACCTTTCAGAGATTGTTTCAGCTTTTCAAATGTTCCGGTATCACCTCTCCTCTAACTAGATCCTCATAGGTCTGCCTGGTGACCACCTCAAAAGCCTTTTTCCCAACAAGAAGGACCATCCCGGGGCGAGGATTGCGATTATAATTGCTTGCCATGGAAAAATTATACCCCCCTGTATTAAGAACAGCTATGATATCCCCCGGTTCAAGTTCAGGAACATGAAGATCCCTTATCAGGACATCTCCCGATTCGCAACACTTGCCGGCCAGGGTCACAGTTTCAATTGGTTCACGATCGTACTTGTTGGCCGCTACTGCCTGATACCTGGCTCCATACAGGGCAGGCCTTGGATTATCTGCCATTCCCCCGTCAACACTTGCATAGGTGAGGTAACCTGGGATCTTCTTGATCACTCCTACAGTGTAAAGGGTTATCCCGGCCTCTGAGACTATCCATCGCCCTGGCTCGATTACCACTTCCGGCATCTTCAGACCTCTGGCAGAAACCCCATCCCTTATCCTTGCCATGATGGGATCGGTGAAGTCTTCTATTCTCACTTGCGATCCATCCGGTAAAAGAGGAACTCCAAAACCCCCTCCCACATTTAATTCGGATGTGACCATGCCGATCTCTTCAGAGAATTCTCTCATCTTGTCCATGACGATGTTTACAGCCATAAGGTAGGGCAATTTATCGAAAAGCATGGACCCAAGATGGAAATGAAAACCCCGGAGATCCAGTTGGGGATGGTCAATTGCAAAGGAAACAGCATCTCTGAGATCCTGTCCGGACAGGGGGAATCCGAACTTTGAACCCAGGTGGCCTGTAGAGATATATTTATGAGTGTTCACATCCACCCCAGGGGACAATCTCAGAAGGATCTTTAAGGGATCCTTTCTTTTCCGCGACATCCCGGCCAATAACAGGAGTTCCTGAAAACTGTCCACGACGATGGTCCCAACACCAAGCTCAAGGGCCATCCGCATCTCGTCCAGGGTCTTGCTGTTTCCGTGGAAATAGACTTTTCCCATGGGGAAACCCGACCTGTGGGCAGTAAATAGCTCGCCTCCCGACACCACATCAAGTCCGAGTCCCTCCTGATGGATGATCCTGCAAACAGC
>JAFGMB010000052.1 GCA_016927765.1 Synergistales bacterium | reverse complement strand
TACACAAGAATTGTAGTGAGCTTCAGATCCTTTTCCGACAAGTCACCAGCATTTCGCCTGATGGATTCGCTGGCAAATGCACCCGTTCCAGAAACGTCTGCCAGGATCTTGAGGGAAGCCTGAATTGCCCTCATCAACCAATTATCTCCGGAATAAGGACTTCCTGCGTATCTCTTGTATGGACCATCACATCTCCTGGACCCTGCAGTATGATGTTCCCCAGGTTCCTGGTGCTCGACCGAACTTCTACACCTGCTATCTCCAGGTTTTCCAGGTCTACTGAGGTAGTTATATACCTCTGGACCAATTTCCCTGTCAGTGGGCCAACCAGGTGTCCAAGTAACAAGGCCAGGATAACACTCAAAAAGGTAAGGTTCCCAATAACAATAAGGAAGGCAATGAAAACTATAGAAGAGAACGTATTTACCACAATGATAGTAGTCCCACATTTCGGATGAATGGCAAGATCATGGTTTCCCCTTTGTAATTCACCAAGGGCCTCCCTGGCAGAAGAAAGGATCAATTCCGGCCTTACTGCCCCTCTGACAGTGAACCCGTTTTCATAAGCCATGCCCTCAAAATGAGTGTAGCCGGTCACCTTTTCCAGGACACTGATAGTCGCATGTTCAAGTGCATGGTTTCTACGGACCTTTTTATTGAAAAAGGTCTTAAAGAGTTCCATGGGACCTATCAAAAGCCAATAGAAAGATCTTCCGGCAAATCCGAGGGGGATCAGGATAAGAAAGAACAGGGCAATTAACACAGCAAGGAACAGGGCAAACCAGGGCATCACAAAAAACAGAAACAGAATTATCAGTAATGGCAATTTTTCCCTCCAATAAAACAACAAGAGGCGACGTCAGAAGCCACCTCTTGCAGAAGTTAGAGCAATAAAAAAGGGGACTCTAAGAATCAATCCCTGCTGCCAAACATCCCTCTGAGCAGTAGGAGCCTGACCAATTGAGCCAGGGCCATTATGGTGGCGGAAATATAGGTCAAAGCCGCAGCCCTCAGAACGGCCCTGGCTCCAGATATTTCATCTGAAGCCAGGATCCCTGTATCAGCAAGGATCCTTAATGCCCTTGAACTGGCATCAAATTCGACCGGGAGGGTTATCAAATGGAATACTATCACTCCCAGGAAAAGCAGGATCCCAAGGTTCATCAACATTTCTCCCCTGAAAAGCAAACCAATGAAAAAAAGGGGAAAGGCCATGGTAGACCCGATATTGACAGCAGGAACAACTGCATTGCGCACTTTCAGGGGCATGTAATTCTTCTGGTGCTGGATCGCATGACCTACTTCATGTGCTGCAACCCCTATTGCGGCTATACTTGAACTGCCATATACAGACTGGGAAAGACTCAATGATCTATCCCTTGGGTCATAATGATCCGTAAGATTGCCGGAAATCCTCCTTACAGGAACATCACTCAATCCAAAATTATCGAGCAACACTCTTGCCACACTATCCGCAGTGGCTCCTGTGCGGGCAAAAACCCTGCTGTACCTTGCATATGAATTCTTCACCTGGCTCTGTGCCCAGAAAGCCAGGAAGACAGCAGGAAGAAGGATCAGAAAAGTCGGGTCAAAGAAAAACGGGTACATCTCTTTTTTCACCCCCAGATCGTATACCCAGATTATTGTCGGGAAAACGATGGTCCATCATGGTCCACGAAAGGCCCGTATGATGTTATACTCCTGAAACGAATTTAAAGCTATCCGTATTTTACACAGTTTTACAAAATAGGTCAACAATGGTCAGTGTTATCGTTTCTTGCCATAGAAGTCAGCCATGGACGAAACAACCCATTCCTGCTCATCAGATGTCAGTTCCGGGAAAACAGGCAAAGCAAGGGTATTCCTGCTGAGATTTTCTGATACAGGGAAATCACCTTCCTTGTAACCAAGGTAGGAGAAACATTTCTGTAGATGAAGACTCAGGGGATAGTAGATCCTGGTAGTGATACCCCCTTCGGCGAGAAAAGCCTGAAGAGCGTCCCGCTCCTTAACGTTCACTACATATTGATGATAGATATGGAAATTCCCTTCCAGTTCAACGGGAGGTTTAACAACATCAAGAAGGTCATATTCTCCGAAAAGGAGTTTGTAACGGTCTGCCACGAGCCTTCTTTCCTGTTGCCATTCATCAAAATGTTTGAGCTTAACTCTCAATACAGCAGCCTGGATAGCATCCAGGCGACTGTTCAAGCCAACCTCATCATGAAAATAAGTGCTCCCTGCGCCATGCACACGAAGTCTTGAAAGGAGTTCAGAGAATTCACTATCAGAGGATACGACCATACCACCATCTCCGTAGGCACCCAGATTCTTGGTTGGGAAAAATGAAAAACACCCGGCTTTCCCCCAGGTACCAGCCCGCATTATCAGGTCTCCGTTTTTGCGCCATGACCCAAAAGCCTGGGCCGCATCCTCGACAATGGTTACATTTCTCTCATCGAGGTCTTTTATTATCCCTTCAAGGGGAACCATCTGTCCGAAAAGATGTACAGGGATGAATGCTTTAGTTCGTGAAGTGATCCTTTCCATCACCTTCTCGCAATCAATATTGAAAGTGAGGGGATCAACATCTGCAAAAACGGGTGTAGCTCCAAGCCGTGAGATACAACTTGCAGTTGCGAAGAAGCTGAAAGGAGTTGTTATGACCTCATCTCCCTCACCTATATTCAAAGCCATCAGAGAAAGGATAAGAGCATCGGAGCCAGATGCACATCCCACAGCATGTGAGACCTGAAGGTATGATTCGACCTCCCTTTCGAAAGACCCTACCTGGGGACCGAGAATAAAATACTGGCTTTCCAGCACATCCATTACCGCTTCCGTGATCTCATCCCTGATACGGGCATAGTTTCTTTTCAGATCAAGGGTTGGGAGTTTCCTTTCCATTTATAAAACCTCCTCGCTAAAATCGGACTTATTTGACAATCCTTCCAAGTGACTAATAGCACTAACATAATTCTCACGGAAAAACGAGTAATTTTTGCACAAAAAAAGGGGGCAGACAATACTCTGCCCCCTTTGTCCTATTTATTATACCTGTCACAAGACCTATTTTTCAGGCATCCGTAAACCTTCAACCGAATTTTTCAGGTGGTGCTGTACCAACTCTACCGATCTTTCCACATCATGATGCCTCAGTGCATTAAGGATAGCCCGGTGTTCTTCCACGCTCGGGAAGGATGAAAGTTCATAGAAGGGGTCGTAAAACACCACATAGGCATTTGTCCGTGCCAGAATATTTTCCACATATTCAGCAAGAACCCTGTTACCACTTGCATCTGCGATAGTTTTATGAAAAGTCTCGTTCACCTCGAGATAGGTTTCAAGGTCCTTTTCTTCTACAGCCCTGTTTTCGTCTATCAGGGTTTCTTCAAGTCTTCGCAGGTGTCTTTCAGTGATCCTCTCTGCTGCAAGACCTATGGCCAATGATTCAAGGCGGTCCCTTACAAGGTAGGTATCTTCAATTTCTCTGGCCGTCGGAGCTGCCAACCTGGCCCCACTGTTTGGGATTATCATTACCAGTCCTTCGCTGGCCAATCTTCGCAGGGCTTCCCTGACAGGTGTACGGCTTACACCCATTTGTACAGCAATGTTCACTTCAGGAAGACGTTGACCGGGTTGAAGCTGCTTGGTAATGATCTTATGCCTTAGTTCCTGGTAAGCATAATCTGCAGATGTAGTATACAACCTTGGCTCTCTCATCGAAATTGTGCCTCCTTCTCTTGTCTCATTCACCCTGGAGAAAGAATTAATAAAAAGACTATATTGTATAAGAGTCTATCATGTACAATCGCATGTAACATTAACACATAAAGTTAGCGTACACAACCCTGGCATATTAAAAGAAAATCGTGACTTTTCATACGCTTACTGGTATCTTTCTGAAAGACATTCATGATGTCATTATCAGGAATAGAGGAGTTGCAAATGCGGCTTGTTGTTCTTATTCTTACGATCGGCACAATTATTCTGTATGCCCATGCTCTCGCGGGATTGGGAGGATATCTGCTGGGAAAAGGGAGGCCCTGGATGATACTCTATGGACTTACCGGAGGCACTTGCACTGCTGTCCTCGCTCTCTGGCTGTGGAAAAAATATCTTTTATCCCTTTCAGATAATGGAGAAAATGATACGTAAAAATTATTTTTCTCTAACCGGGAAATCCAGGAGATCCTCAAACCGTCAACTTCAAGGGAATGGGACCAGTCTACTGATATCGATCATTGCATCTCCCCTTCCGGGGCAAACATGAACACCCTATCAATTGTAATAAGATTCCCATGCCTGTGATAGAAGCTTTACAGCAAGACCAAGCTCAGATCTTCCAAGAGTGCTCACAGAAAGCCTCACCGCTTGAACCTTATTTCCCTCCCAGGAGAAGTCGTTGCCGGAGGATACCTCAACTCCCCTGGCCAAAGCCAGCCTTTCTGCCTCATCTCCGTCAAGACCTGGTATTTCGATCCACAGATATATTCCTCCTGCAGGAAGCTGAAAAGAACAATCAGGAAGATATTCATTAAGATATTCCGCCAGAGCTTCCATCCTGCTTTGAATTGTTGCCCTTGCCATATCAAGGGAATCCCTGAGATACCCCCTCTGGATGAATTCCAGAACAAGATATTGGACAAGTGAAGAAACAGGACCGGATCTCTTCGTCTGAAGATCATGGGCCATATGCCATAAACTCAGCGGCATCAGGGAATACCCCAATCTTAGTCCCGGGAACAGGGCCTGACTGAAAGAACCAAGATATATTACCCGATCTGACCCTTTCATGGCCTTCATGGCTGGAACGGAGAAAGCTCCATATCTCAGCTCTCCGTAAGCGTCATCTTCGATGATCCAGTATCCCCTTGAAATACTGTTCTCCAGGATCTTCTGGCGTAGTTCCTGTGGAAGAGTCCTACCCGTGGGGTTCTGAAAACTGGGGACCAGGTATAGAGCATCCTCAGAAGAAAGATACCTGAGAATAGAACTCATCCCTTCCTGATCCCAGGGAAGCTTTCTGAGCAGCAGTGACTGGTTCCGGGCAATTGAAAAAGCATCTGGATAGGTGAGTTCATCAAGCCAGATATTTTTTACACCTGTCTCCATCAGGGCTGCCATGGAAAGGGAGAGCCCCTCTCTCCCACCAGATGTGAGAAGAACTTCTTCTCTCCTGGCAGGGATCCCTCTCGTAACAGCATGGGTTACCAGGGTCCTCCTCAATTCGGGGACACCGTGCAAAGGAGACTTTCCCAGGACTTCCTCCCCCTTCTCCAGTAATATTTCCCTGCACAATCTCGAGAGGACCGAACAAGGGATAAGATCATTGGAAGGAAGCCCGGTCTTCATATCAAGCAGATCCGGACAATGTTCAGCAGGATGTTCCTTTTCCGTCTTTCTGAAGCAGACGTAAGCTCCACTCCTACCCCTCTGGAGAATAAGCCCTTCCAGGTCCAGCTGATCATAAGCCTGGAGTATGGTAGTTCTGCTCACTCCCAGGTTAAAGGCAAGATCCCTGGTGCTCGGAAGCTTGGAACCATTTTCAAGAGCTCCCGATTCGATCATTCTTTTCAAGTGTAATGATATCTGGAGATAAAGGGGGGTTTTAGTCCCCCGGTCAAGAGGCATCTCTATCACTTTTTACGAATCCCTTCTGAAATGTTCTCGATCTGCCTGCAACCCCAGGATAATCGCTTTTTCATTATTTTACTCTTTTAGTGGAAATTTCCCTAAATACAGGCTTGCTCAAAACTGTTACTCCCTTTAGAATTCCACTTATCTTTGAATTGCCAGGAGCGATCTGGAATTGAAATATCGTGATATTGAATATGATTGCCTGATCTTCGATGTGGATAATGTACTGATAGACACATCCCTTTCTTTTCCATGTGTAATTCGTACAGCTATCCAGGTAAGCTGGAGAGAACTATTCATGGGAAAAGTGGATGGTATTGCCTTTACCTGGGATCACTTCAGGACAATGAAACAATATCCCTATTTCAACGATGACTATGACATTGCATGGATCCTTCTCGATATAGCCGCCTCGAATAACTTGGACCGGAATCTTGTGAAAAGCTTTCCTTCCATTGAAACACTTAATGGGATCCTTCAGAATTACCATGGGGAAAACCTGGAAGGCTGGATGGAACGGAATTTCGGGATCCATATCTCACGTAACACGGTGAGGAAGCTATGCGCTGAATTGTACTATGGCCGGGCAGTATTCAAGAAAATTACAGGAAAGGAGCCTTCCTTTGTAAAATGCCCGGGATTCTGGCGCAGGGAGAGACCACTTCTCAACCGACACTGGAAAGACCTGGGTCTGCCTGTGGGGATCTATACGGGAAGGTTCCATGAAGAATACGTACTTGCTCTTGATCTGTTGAATTGGCAGGATCTACCTCCGGAATATGCGGTCACTGCTGATAGCGGTATATTGAAACCTTCGCCCGAAGGCCTTTCCATGATCTGTTCGCAACTTGGATCCTGTAAACCTTTGTATTTCGGGGACGCTGAAAGCGACAGACAAAGCCTCCTCAACCTGGGATACGGTAACTTTATTGCCATTGGTGATGTAGTCAGGGGATCAGGATTTCGGTTTAACAACCTGGAAGAAGCCTTCAGGGAACTGGGAATATAAGATCAGGGGCCTCCCTGGGGAGGCCCCTGATCTTCGCCTGAGCTGTATTACCATTCACGGAGTTTTCTTCTTAGAACCTTTCCAAGGCTATTCCGTGGGAAATCATCAACGAACTCAATGACTCTCGGAGTTTTATAATGAGCAAGTCTGTCTTTACAGAAGCTCTGGAGTTCCCTGCTGGTTATATCCTCTTCACCCCTGATGACGAATGCCTTCACTATCTGGCCGCTTACACTGTGAGCGATCCCAACGGCCGCTG